>JAVBYK010000129.1 GCA_030824095.1 bacterium | reverse complement strand
GTGCAACGGCATGTCGATCACGCTTCCCTGCGCAAGTATTACCTTGATCAAGTTCCAGGGTGTTATCTCAGCCGGTGGTCGCAAGACCCTCAGCACCCCTAGCGTTTACAGCCCGACAAGCTGCCGGACTGGTGGCGCAATTGTAATCAGGTCCGGTCGATCTTCCACTCCAGCGCGACCGAGGTTGTGGTCTTCACCACGCCATCAAAGTTGCCCATCTCGTCCAGCAGCGTGTTCATGCGCAGCGCCGACTCGGCCCGCAGCAGCACCACGTAATCAAACTCGCCACTCACAGCGCAGAGTTGCCGCACCTCGGGCATGCGCTCCAGCTTGCGCACCACGTCGCGCCCGGCCTTGGGTTGCACGGTGATGCCGACAAAGGCTTGCAGGCCGTGGTCCAGCACATCCTGGCCCAGGCGCACGGTGTAGCCGGCAATCACGCCCTCACGCTCCAGGCGTGACAGGCGCGCTAGCACCGTGGTGCGCGCCGTGCCCAACTGGCGCGCCAGGTCGGCGGTGGAGGCGCGGGCATTGGCCTGCAGCAGGGCCAGCAGGTCACGGTCCAGCTGGTCGCGCGGACCGGCACTGTGTGCGGGCGCTGCGGCCTTGGTGGAGGTGCTCTTCTTGGGGCGCGTGGTGGTGGCCATTTTGTCGATATGAATGCTGTAGATGACGAATTGTCATTTTTTCAATCTATTTCGTCAAAACGGCTGCGCATTGTGTTTGAACCCGCACCTAGACTTTATCCATACCAGTTACAACGAGGAGACGGTTCATGCGTGTAGTGTTGATGGGTGCCGGGCATATCGGCCAGACGATTGCGACCCTGTTGTCGCGCAGTGGCGACTACGAGGTCAAGGTTGTGGACCGCAGTGCCGAGGCGCTGGCCAAGCTGTCGCACCTGCCCCTGAAGATGGTGGGCATGGACACGGCCGATGCCGCGGCCCTGCGTGCCGAACTGCGTGGCTATGACGCCGTCATCAACGCCTTGCCCTACCACCTGGCCACCATGGCCGCCACCCAGGCGCTGGAGGCCGGCTGCCACTACTTTGACCTGACGGAAGACGTGGCCGCCACGCGCGCCATCATGCGACTGGCTGAAGGTGCCAAGACCGCCTTCATGCCGCAGTGCGGCCTGGCGCCGGGCTTCATCGGCATCGTGGCCCATCACCTGAGCAAGAAGTTCTCCCACCTGCAAGAGGTCAAGATGCGCGTCGGCGCATTGCCGGCCTTCCCCACCAACTCGCTCAAATACAACCTGACCTGGAGCGTGGACGGGCTGATCAACGAATACTGCCACCCCTGCGAGGCCATCCGTAATGGCGAGATCATCGAGGTGCTGCCGCTGGAAGGCATGGAGCACTTCTCGTTGGATGGCACCGAGTACGAGGCCTTCAACACCTCCGGCGGCCTAGGCACGTTGTGCGAAACGCTGCAGGGCCGGGTGCAAAACCTGGACTACAAGACCGTGCGCTACCCCGGCCACCGCGACATCATGAAGATGTTGCTGCAGGAGCTGGGCATGCAGTTCGACCAGGAGAACCTGAAAAACATCCTGCGCAACGCCGTCCCGCTGACCATGCAGGACGTGGTGCTGGTGTTTGTCACTGTCAGTGGCGAGCGCGACGGCCAGTTGGTGCAAGAGGTGTTCGCCCGCAAGATCTTTGCGGACCGCAATGAGGCAGCCCCTTTGAGCGCCATCCAGATCACCACCGCCGCCGGTATCTGCGCCGCGGTGGACCTGTTCCGTGAGGGGCATTTGCCCCAGTCCGGCTTCATCCGCCAGGAACAGATAGAGTTGCCCGCATTCTTGGCCAACCGCTTTGGCAGCGCCTACCAGCAGTCGCGCCAGGTCGAGTCCATTGGCTAATTTGTTGCGGAGCCACCATGTCAAACCCCACTGATTCCGTCAAGGCGTTTTTCACTGCACTCAACGTGCCTGCCGCCGCCTACCTTGCAGGCAACCTGCCAACCCGTTCACCCATCGATGGCTCCACTTTGGCGCTGGTGCATACCACGCCACTGGCCGATGTCCCCAACGCCATTGCGCGTGCCCATGCCGCGCAGCAGGCCTGGCGCAGCGTGCCCGCGCCCCAGCGTGGCGAGCTGGTGCGCCTGCTGGGCGAGACCCTGCGCACCCACAAGCAGGCGCTGGGCACGCTGGTGTCGCTGGAGGCCGGCAAGGTCTTGTCCGAAGGCCTGGGCGAGGTGCAGGAGATGATCGACATCTGCGACTTTGCCGTCGGCCTGTCGCGCCAGCTCTATGGCCTGACGATTGCGTCCGAGCGGCCCGGCCACCGCATGATGGAAACCTGGCACCCACTGGGCGTGGTGGGCGTCATCACCGCGTTCAACTTCCCCGTGGCGGTGTGGGCCTGGAATGCCGCGCTGGCCTTGGTCTGCGGCGACACGGTGGTGTGGAAGCCGTCCGAGAAAACACCGCTGTGCGCCCTGGCCGTGCAGGCCATTTTTGACCAAGCCTGCAAGCGCTTTGGTGCGGACCGCACGGCCGATCTCTCGCAACTGCTGATTG
Organism: bacterium; assembly: GCA_030824095.1. Lineage (GTDB taxonomy): Bacteria > Pseudomonadota > Gammaproteobacteria > Burkholderiales > Burkholderiaceae_C > Allorhodoferax. Next base: position 3,341 of record JAVBYK010000129.1, on the reverse strand, counting down.
GCCACGCCGATGTCGGCCAGGCCCTGGTGGAGCACCCGCAGGTGGCGCTGGTGTCGGCCACCGGCAGCACCCGCATGGGCCAGGCCGTGGGACCGCGCGTGGCCGCGCGCTTTGGGCGCAGCCTGCTGGAGCTGGGCGGCAACAACGCCATCATCGTCGCCCCCTCGGCCGATCTGGACATGGCCGTGCGCGCCGTGGCCTTTGCCGCCGCCGGCACCGCCGGCCAGCGCTGCACCACGGCGCGCCGGCTCATCGTGCACGCTGATGTGCATGCCGACCTGGTGGCGCGCCTGACCCGCGCCTTTGCCAGCTTCACCATAGCCTCACCACTGGAAGACGGCACCCTAGTCGGGCCGCTGATCGACCAGGCCGCCTTTGACGGAATGCAGGCCGCGCTACAACAAGCCCGCGAGCAGGGCGGTGTGGTGACGGGTGGCGAACGCGTGCTGCAGGACCGCTACCCCGACGCCTACTACGTGCGCCCGGCCCTGGTGCAGATGCCGGCGCAGACGGCCGTGGTGCGCCACGAGACCTTTGCGCCCATCCTGTATGTGATGCAGTACACCGATCTGCAGGAGGCCATCGCCATGAACAACGCCGTGCCCCAGGGCCTGTCGTCGTCCATCTTCACGACCGATGTGCGCGAGGCAGAACTCTTTATGTCCGCAGCGGGATCAGACTGCGGCATTGCGAATGTGAACATTGGCACCTCGGGCGCGGAGATTGGTGGGGCCTTTGGAGGGGAGAAGCAGACCGGGGGCGGGCGTGAGTCGGGGTCGGATGCGTGGAAGAGCTATATGCGGCGGGCGACGAATACGGTCAACTATTCGCGGGAGTTGCCGCTGGCGCAGGGGGTGCGGTTTGAGTTGGGGTAGGTGATACTTTTTTGCGCCTGAAATAGCAGAAATTTTTCTTATTCTGAGATGACTGGTGGGGTGCAGGTCACTTACTCCTCGGCACAGAAATCTGGCTCCAGCGTTCCGAAGTGAATGCACTTAATTGGCGTAACGATTTCAGATGAGCATATAAGACGGCTGTTGGGACGCTAGGCAGCCTGTTGATGTGGAACAACTACCGACTCAGTTTGCGACTTGAAAATCACATAAAAGTGGTAATGTGATCAGGTTCGATGTGAAAAAGGCTACCTGATGGAAAAAGACAGAATTCACCTGAGCGTTGGAGCTGCATGTGGCGGGGATGTAACGGCTTCTCCTACCTTACTCAACTACTACGTTCACTCTGCTCGGCCTTTCGAGTTGATCTTTACGAGCGCGACTACAGAAAAGGCTCGTTCAGGACAACTCACATCTGAACAACTCATTGAGCACATTCGGATGCATAGTCGGAGAGTTCACGGGACTCATCACGAACAAGTGCCGGTGTGGGTAGTGTGAGTCTTAATCATAAAGTTATTAAAGGGATGGAATGATGAAGTCAGTATTTAAGAGTGGTGTGGTAGCCTTATTGCTGTCATTGGTAGGTGGCGCCAATGCTGGTGTCGACTGGAGTAAGGCAGCTACACCGGATGTAACTCGGTTAGCTGCCTTGCATGACTATTTTGGTGCGAAGATGCCAGGAAGTAAAAAAACGTGCGAAGCTGATAGAGCTAGCTTACTTGTGAGTGAGGCTAAAGCTGATATTGCTAAAGCAGAAAATGCTCGCACAAAGTCTGAACAACAGAGAATAAAAGAGAAGGCAGAAGATACTATTAAATTATCACAATTTGCTGCACGTCAACTGTGTTTGGTGTCTTTCTATAAAACTATGTATCGCGCATATGACCTTATTTCTACCGACTTTTGGCGCTACAACGCAATTGAAGTAATTCTTACAGATGATTTGACAGACAAACAAATGAAGACGGTAGCGAGCATAATGGCATTACCCTACCCTAAATGGCAACAGGTAGTTTTATTTGACTCCAATAAAGACCTTGCTGCGTCACTAGTGAACTCTCAAAAGCAAGCTAAGGCACTAGAAAATATCATCAATAAGAAGTCAGATCAGGAATTCGGAGAGCTAATAGGCAAGTTTTCTGATGATTTTATTAAGGATGTTACTTTATTTGGTTGTGTAGTCAATCAAGAACAAAAAACTATTACTTGCAATTAATGAATAAATGCGGAATTACAAGGTGTTGAGCTTTGAATTCCTCACTGTGTCGCCCCCGGGATTGAGGAGGCTCCAACCTTTGAGAAGATGGAGCCGTGAAGAAGTCAAACAAGTTTTCCCTGGAAGTGCGCCAACGTGCTGTTCGCATGGTTCTAGAGCACCGTGGTAAGTACCCATCGTTGGGGGTCAATGGAGCTCGACCGCCGTTTGAAGAGTTGAAGGCTTACATCGACCAGTATCGATACACCTATGGGGTCGAGCCGATCTGCAAGGTCCTGCAGATTGCCCCGTCGTGTTACCGGCGTCATGCCGCCCCAGGCGTAACCTTTCTTTTCGATGTGCCCTTGCTCAGCACGATTGCGAACTGATTCCACAAATCCAACGGGTCTGGTAGAGGTTGCCCCCGTCAGCAGCGCCCGAAAGCCCGCCGCAGCACGAACAGACTAGCCGCGCTATGCTGGCGCCCTTGCCCGCGCAGTCGCCGGCCCCTGAAGGAGTTTGCCTTTGAATCCTCGCGTTCTTTCACCTCTGGTGCTGTCGCTTCTTGCGCTGTTGAATGGGCCTGCCGCCCATGCTGCCCAGCCACCGCGCATCAGCCAGACCGACATCATCAAGCAGTCCGCGCCCAGCGACTGGCGCCGCCTGGACCCTGACAACACGCTGGTCATGGAGGTGCAGGGCAAGCCCGTCATCATTGAACTGGCGCCGCGCTTTGCGCCCCGCCATGTGGCCAACATCCGCACGCTGGCGCGCGAGGGCTACTACACCGGTTCGGCCATCGTGCGCGTGCAGGACAACTACGTCACGCAGTGGGCCGATCCGGCGGACGAGGAGAAGGAGAAAGACAAGCTCAAACCTCTGGGCACGGCGTTGGCGCAGTTGCCGGCCGAGTTCTCCATCGCATACAAGGGCCTGCCGCTGACCCGATTCACCGACCCGGACGGATGGGCGCCCGTCAGTGGTTTTGTCGATGGCATGCCGGTGGCCGCCGATCCTGGCAAGAACAAGGCTTGGCTCGCACACTGCTATGGCATGGTGGGCGCGGCGCGCAGCGCCAAGCCCGACAGCAGCAATGGCACCAGCCTCTATGCCATCAACGGCCAGGGGCCACGCCAACTGGACCTGAACATCACCGTGGTGGGGCGCGTGGTCAAGGGCATGGACGTGCTGTCTGCATTGCCCCGGGGACCCGGTGCGATGGGGTTCTACGACAAGCCCGAGCATTACGT
>JAVBYK010000406.1 GCA_030824095.1 bacterium | reverse complement strand
GCCCGGCGCGACCTGGAGATTCGGGGGCCGGGCGAGTTTCTCGGTGCCCGCCAGTCGGGCGATGCCATGCTGCGCTTTGCTGATCTGAACCACGACACGGCGCTGCTGGAATGGGCCCGGCGTGAGGCGCCCATGCTGCTGGATCACCACCCCGCATTGGCCGCGCGCCATGTGACCCGGTGGTTGGGTGGAAAATCGGAGTTTTTAAAGGCCTGAAGACAATGGACATGTCCGGATTTTTCCCGCTGCTGTGGTGGACCCTGGGTGGTACCGCCGTGGTTGGCGCGGCCGTGTACATGTTCATGGAATACCAGGCCTATTTGTTGCGCACCAAGGTGATCAATATTCCCGGCGGTTTGCGCTTTGTGGCCCAGAGCTTTGCCGTGGAGGTGCGCCACGCGGCCAAGGAGATCCTGGTGCTGGCCAAGGATGGCAAGTACACACGCCAGACCGTGCCCGATGGTGACGAACAGGTGCGCAGCGGTGCGCTGAACGAGACCCTGGCGGTGCCCGGACTGCGCATCGAGGTGGCGCGCGTGTCGGTGAAGGACGGGGCGGATGGGGCGGCGATGCCCACGGGGCTGAGTCGCATTGTGTTTCGGGCTTCGGATGAGCCCCTGCGCCAGGCCCAGGGCAAGACGGCCACGGAACACTCCGAACTGCGCCTGGACAATGTGCCGGACATGATCGCGCTGGACTTTCAGCAGTTTGCCAACGGGGTGCGTGCCTGGATTGCCAAGGTGGAGCACAAGTTGGTTGCAGAGCTGGTGGCGCAGCGCCAGCGCGAAGATCAAGCCGAGGCGGCCGCGGTAAAGGCTGCCGGTCTGGCGGCGGCGCCAGTGGAAGATACGTCAGTCCCGCAGACGGAGGAAGAGCGCAAGGCGCGGGCCAATGCCCAACTGGAAAAGTGGCGCCAGGCAGCCGGTTTCCATGGCACCTCCACCGAAATGCACTTCGATGACCTGGGCCGCATTGTCTGGTTGATCGACCTGGATCAAAGTGGGCGCGTCATCCTGCACGCCGCGAACCGGACCTTTCATGGTAGCCTGAAGGGCGCTTCGGTGGTCGGCATGGGGGCCGAGATTGAGATTGCGGTGCGCGACGAGTACTGTGCAGAAGACGATCCGCCGGTGGTATTCCGGCTGATGGCCGGTGTCGCGCCGGATATCCGCCGGGCGTGGAAAGAGCGAGTGGAGTTGCTGATCCAGAGCTTGGGCGGCGGCCCCGGCCAGCGGCGCTAGGGCGCCGCATTCCTACGGGAGCTGACTATGACATTGACAGAGCTGAAATACATTGTGGCCGTGGCGCGCGAGCGGCATTTTGGCAAAGCGGCCGAGGCCTGCTACGTGTCGCAGCCCACGCTGTCGGTGGCGGTCAAGAAGCTCGAAGAGGAGCTGGAGGTCAAGTTGTTCGAGCGCAGTGCCAACGAGGTCACGGTGACACCGCTGGGCGAGGAAATCGTGCGCCAGGCGCAAAGCGTGCTGGAGCAGGCGGCCAACATCAAGGACATTGCCAAGCGTGGCAAGGACCCGCTGGCTGGCCCGCTGAAACTGGGCGTGATCTACACCATCGCTCCCTATCTGCTGCCGGACCTGGTGCGCCAGGTCATCAAGCGCACGCCGCAGATGCCGCTGGTGTTGCAGGAGAACTTCACTGTCAAGCTGATGGAAATGCTGCGCACCGGCGAGATCGATTGCGCCATCCTGGCCGAGCCGTTTCCCGATACGGGGCTGGCTTCGGCGCCGCTGTATGACGAGCCGTTTCTGGCCGCCGTTCCCATGCACCACGCGCTGGCCAATGAGGCCAGTGTGACCACCGAGGCCCTGAAGAAGGAAACCATGTTGCTGCTGGGCAATGGCCACTGCTTTCGCGACCATGTGCTGGAGGTGTGCCCCGAGTTCGCCCGGTTTTCCAGCGACACGGAGGGCATTCGCAAGAGTTTTGAGGGCTCGTCGCTGGAAACCATCAAGCACATGGTGGCGGCCGGCATGGGCATCACCCTGGTGCCGCGCTTGAGCGTGCCGGCTGGTGCGCTGGTGGCCAAGACCCGTCGCCATGCCGATACCCTGGTCAAATACCTGCCGGTGCAGGATGGCCCCGATGGGGCGCCCCCGTCGCGCCGGGTGGTGCTGGTGTGGCGGCGCAGCTTTACCCGTTATGAGGCCATTGCCGCATTGCGCAATGCCGTCTACGCCTGCGAACTGCCGGGCGTGGTGCGCCTCTCCTGATCTGTCTGCAAAGGAACTGAAATCGATGGTGAATGCTGCCCAACCCGGCATCCTGGCCCCCGCCCCCCGTGTGGGACGGTATCTGTTTTTCTCCCTGACCGCCGCCGCACCGGACGCGCTGGGCGCGGCGCTGCAACGCCTGGCCCCGCTGGTGGATGGCGCCACCGTGGTGGTCGGGCTGGGGGCTGACACCGTGCGCATGCTGGGTGCAAAGGTTCCGGGGCTGCGCGCGTTCCCCGTGCTGGACAACGCCGCGATGGCGCTACCGTCCACGCCCATCGCATTGTGGTGCTGGCTGCGCGGCGACGATGCGGGCGACATCCTGCTGGCCAGCCGGGCTCTGGTGCGGGCGCTCGCGCCGGCCTTTGCGCTGGACCGGGTGCTGGACGGCTTTCGCCACGGCGAGGGACCCAACGGCCATGGCCGTGACCTGACCGGCTATGAGGACGGTACCGAAAACCCGCGTGACGCCGAGGCCGAGGCGGCCGCGTTGGTCGTGGATGGTGGTGCCGGGCTGGTGGGTGGCAGCTTTGCCGCGTTGCAGCAGTGGGAACATGACCTGGACGCCTTCGAGCGCATGACACCGCAGCGGCAGGATGACATGGTGGGACGCCGGCGCAGCGACAACGAAGAGTTGGACGACGCACCACCCTCGGCCCACGTCAAGCGCACGGCCCAGGAGAGCTTCACGCCCGAGGCCTTCGTGCTGCGCCGTTCCATGCCCTGGGCTGAAGGCATGCGCAGCGGGCTGATGTTTGTGGCCTTTGGCTGCAGCCTCGATGCCTTCGAGGCCCAGTTGCGGCGCATGGCCGGACTGGACGATGGCGTGGTGGATGCGCTGTTCCAGATGTCCAGGCCGGTGACGGGTGCTTACGTCTGGTGCCCGCCGGTGCAGGGCGGCCAACTGGACTTGCGCGCGGTAGGGTTGTGAGCGGGATGTTGACGCGCGAGAAATTCAGGCTCTACCTGCAACTGATTCGCTGGGACCGGCCGGCCGGGTGGCTGCTGCTGCTGTGGCCCACGTTGAGCGCATTGTGGTTGGCCTCGGGCGGGTTTCCGGGCTGGCATTTGCTGCTGGTGTTCACCTTGGGCACCATCCTGATGCGCAGTGCGGGTTGCTGTGTCAATGATGTGGCGGATCGCGACTTTGATCGCCATGTGAAACGCACCGCCCAGCGGCCGGTGACCAGCGGTGCGCTCTCGTCACGCGAGGCCCTGGCGGTGGGTGCCGTGCTGGCGCTGGCGTCCTTCTTGCTGGTGCTGACGACGAACACGCTGACGGTGGGCTGGTCGTTTGTGGCCTTTGGCGTGACCCTGGCCTACCCCTATGCCAAGCGCTTTGTGTCCATGCCGCAGGCGGTATTGGGCGTGGCCTTCAGCTTTGGCATTCCCATGGCCTATGCCGCGGTGCGCGCGGACATTCCGGTGCAGGCCTGGTGGCTGATGCTGGGCAACCTGTTCTGGGTGCTGGCCTACGACACGGAATACGCGATGGTGGACCGTGACGATGACCTGCGCATCGGCATGAAGACCTCGGCCATCACGCTGGGTCGATGGGACGTGCCTGCCGTCACGGCGTTCTATGTCCTGTTTCTGGTGGTGTGGAGTGCAGTGGTCGTGCCCGAACGGTCGTCACCCTGGTGGTGGTTCGGCGTGGCCGTGGCTGCGGGGCAGGTGGTGTGGCACTTCACGCTGATTCGCCACCGCACGCGCGAAGGCTGCTTCAAAGCCTTCCGCCTGAACCACTGGGTGGGTTTTGCCGTGTTTGCCGGAGTGGTTCTGAGCCACTGGTAGTCGCACCCATTCGAGGTGCACCAGACGGGCATTGCGCCCATCTGGTATCCGGGCATGGTCTTACTTGGAAGCGGCGGCGGCCGGGGCAGCAGGGGCCTTTTCATCGGCCATGCACTTCTTGATGTGGCTCTTCTTGGCGGCGCCGGCGAGCTTCTTGTCAGCCGCCGACTTTTCGCATGCGGGGCTGGCGGCAGCTTCTGCGGGCTTGGCGCTCAGGCATTCCTTCATGAAGGCCTTGCGCTCATCGCCTTTTTTGTCGCCTGCGTCCTTGTTGCAGGTGCCCATCTTCGATTGTTGAGCCGTTTTGCCATCGGCTGCGTGGGCCACACCCAAAGACAGGGAGAGGCCGAGGGCCAGCAAGGTGAACAGTTTTTTCATGGGTTGTCCTTTTCAATAGGTTTGGCAACTCGTGTCGCCGTTGCAGAAATATCCCCGGGAGATTCAAACATACAACGCCGGAAATGACAACGCCGATGACGCCCGGCCCCGCCCCCGTAAAATCCGTCCATGCTGTCTGTAAAAAACGAACTCCTGCAAGCGCTGGCCGCTGCGTTGGAAAAACTCTCTCCGGGCGCCGCTTCCAAGGCGGCGTTCGAGTCGCCCAAGGTCGCCGCCCACGGGGACTTTGCCACCACGGCTGCCATGCAACTGGCCAAGCCACTCAAACTGAACCCGCGCCAACTGGCCGAGAACCTGCGCTCCGAAATGCTGGCGCAGAGCGCCTTTGCCACCTGGGTGGACGCGGTGGAAATCGCTGGCCCGGGCTTCATCAACATCCGCCTGAAGCCGACTGCCAAGCAGCAGGTGGTGCGTGAGGTACTGGGCCAGGGTGCCCAGTTTGGCTACCAGTCCTCCAATGGCCAGGGCATGCTGGTCGAATTTGTGTCGGCCAACCCCACCGGCCCGTTGCACGTGGGCCACGGCCGTCAGGCCGCGTTGGGCGATGCCATCTGCAACCTGTTTGCGTCGCAGGGCTGGCGGGTGCACCGCGAGTTCTACTACAACGATGCCGGTGTGCAGATCCAGACGCTGGCCAATAGCACGCAACTGCGCGCCAAGGGCTTCAAGCCCGGTGACGACTGCTGGCCGGTTGACCCGGAGAACCCGCTGAGCAAGGCCTTCTACAACGGTGACTACATCCAGGACATCGCCGATGACTTCCTGGCGCGCAAGACGGTTGCAGCCGACGACCGCAGCTTCACCGCCAGCGGGGACGTGGAAGACCTGGAGTCGATTCGCAACTTCGCGGTGGCCTACCTGCGCCGCGAGCAGGACAAGGACCTGCAAGCCTTCAACCTGAAGTTTGACGAGTACTACCTGGAGTCGAGCCTGTACACCAGCGGCCGCGTCGAACAGACCGTGGGCAAGCTGATTGCCAATGGCAAGACCTACGAGCAGGATGGTGCGTTGTGGCTCAAGTCCACCGACTACGGTGACGACAAGGACCGCGTCATGCGCAAGCAGGACGGCACCTACACCTACTTCGTGCCGGATGTGGCCTACCACATTGCCAAATGGGAGCGTGGCTACACCAAGGTCGTCAACATTCAGGGTACTGATCACCACGGCACCATTGCCCGCGTGCGCGCAGGCCTGCAGGCGGCCGACGTGGGCATTCCCCAGGGCTACCCTGACTACGTGCTGCACACCATGGTGCGTGTGGTGCGCGGTGGTGAGGAAGTCAAGATCAGCAAGCGCGCCGGCAGCTATGTGACGCTGCGCGACCTGATCGAATGGACCAGCAAGGACGCGGTGCGCTTCTTCCTGCTCAGCCGCAAGCCCGACACCGAGTACACCTTTGATGTCGATCTGGCCGTGGCCAAGAACAACGACAACCCGGTCTACTACGTGCAATACGCCCATGCCCG
>JAVBYK010000338.1 GCA_030824095.1 bacterium | reverse complement strand
GGGTAGCCCCTTGACCAACAACCAACTTGATTTTGCTTTTGTCGCGGAGCTTCCCGTCCTGGCAGCACCGCCCAACAAGCGGGCCAGCCGCAACAGGCCAGCGCCAACATCATCGTCCGCACCGATGGCACCGGCCGCAACACCCCCGGCCAGTGCGCCGTCCAATCCACCCGGTGTCGAAGCCATGGCCGCGGCGGTGGAGTCCCATCCCGACTACCGCGTGATGCGCCGCCTCAAGCCCTGCCTGCAATGGCCGCAGGCGAGTGAGCATGGCGTGTGCCGGGTGTTGGTGCTGGACACCGAAACCACTGGCCTGGACCAGACCAAGGACCGGATCATGGAGCTGGCATTGCTGCGGGTTGATGTTGACCTCGCCAGTGGCCTGCCGGTTGGCACTGTGCAGGTGTACGACGGTCTGGAAGACCCCGGCATGCCCATCCCGAAGGAAGTGCAGGACATCACCGGCATCACGTCCGCCATGGTGCAAGGTCAGAAACTGGACGAGGCCCGCATTGCCACCCTGTTGCAGGACGTGGACCTGGTGATTGCCCACAACGCCGGCTTTGACCGCCCGTTTGTCGAGGCGCGCCTGGCCGGCTTTCGTGCGCTGAAATGGGCCTGCTCGTTTGCCGACATCCCGTGGAAGGCGCAAGGCCGCAAGTCCGCCAAGCTGGAAAGCCTGGCGCAGGACATGGGCTGGTTTTACGATGCCCACCGGGCGGAGATGGACTGCCACGCGCTGCTGGCGGTACTGGCCGTCAACCTGCCGCAGTTGCCCCACACCGGGCTGGCCCATCTGGTGGAGCAAGCAGCCAAACCCAGCTACCGGCTGATGGCAACCAATGCGCCGTTTGATTCCAAGGACGTACTGAAGGCCCGGGGCTACCGCTGGAGCGCCGAGCAAAAGGTCTGGCACACGCGGGTGGGGGACAGCAAGGCCCTGCAGGCCGAGTTCGACTGGTTGAAGGAGCACGCCTACCACCAGCGTGCAGCCGTCGTGCAGTTTGAAAAGCTGGACGCCCAGGTGCGCTATTCCACGCGCAGCGGTGAGCTGTTGCACCACCAGTTGTAGAAGGTAGCCGCGATGACAACTTCCACGCACCGTGTGGTGACCGTCCAGGTGGGGCAAGCTCGCAAGGTCCAGATTGCCGGTCGCTCCATCCTCACCGCCATCCACAAGACCGAGGTGCGAGGCCCGGTGGCCGTGAAGCCATTGGGGCTGCAAGGTGACGAGCAGGCCGACCCATCCGTGCATGGCGGTCTGGACAAGGCCATCTACGCCTACCCGGCAGAGCACTACGCTTTCTGGTGCGAAGCCCGCCACCAGGCAGGCGCGGCCCCCATCGATGACGCGTTGCCCCACGGTTCCATGGGCGAGAACCTGACCCTTAGCGGCTTGCTGGAGACCGATGTCTGGGTCGGCGACGTGTTGCGTTTTCCGCAGTGCGTGCTGCGCGTGAGCCAGCCGCGCGAGCCCTGCTACAAGTTCAACGCCGCCATGGGCTTCAACACCGCGGTCAAGGCCATGGCGCAAAGCGGCTTCTGCGGGTTTTATCTGTCGGTGGACGAGCCTGGCTCCGTGCAGGCCGGTGATGCGTTTGAGCTGGTGCCCGGGCCGCGCCAGCTGAGCATTCCGCAGCGCTTTGCGATCAAGATTTTCAAGCACATGCGTTAAACCCGTGCCCCGGGGAATCGCACCGGGTCAGTGACCGAACTCCTGCTTGGGCCTGCTTTTGTGGAAGGTCATGGGTATGCCAGCTGACGCGGCGGTCAACTCCTTTTTTGCCTGGTTCAGCACCGAGGTCTTCATCTTGCCCACCACGTGCATCTCGCACGGCTTGCAGTCAAAGCGTAGCGTCAGCTTCTCCTTGCCATTGATGAGCTGTAGCGGCTCGGCCTTGACCTGACCCTGCACGCCGACCACGCCCTTGGCCTGTTTGGGGCACAGGCTCAAGGAGAAGCGCACGCAGTGCTTGGTGATCATCAGGCTGACTTCGCCCAGTTCTTCATTGTCCTCGTACGCTGCATCAATCACCTTGACGCCGTGGCGTGCGTAGAAGGCGCGGGCTGCACTGTTGTGAACATTGGCGAGGTAGCTCAGACTGTCTTGCGGGTAGGGCACTGGTGGCTCCACAGGGTTGGCGCGGGGCAGGCGCTGCCAGGTTTGGGCGCGCGATGCCTCCAGCGCTTCGATGGCCGCACGGCGCAGGCCGTTGAGCACCGATGCAGGTGCAAATAGGCCGCTAGCCCTCGTCAGATCTGCGTAGAGTGCTTCAAAAATCGTAGCACCCAACTTTTCCAGCTGGGCGCGGTTGCTGGCGTCGGCGGCGGCCGTGTCCTTGGCGGGCTCATGGGGCAGGGTGGTCTGGGCCTCGCCCACGCAGCCATCCTCGTCGGTGTAGCTCAGGGCGATGCCGTCTGGCGTGGTGGACAAAGCTGCCCAGACGCCAATGCGGCGGTCACTGGATTTCTTGTCCAGCACGCGCACCCAGTCCACGTCGCGGTTGCGGTTGACCTCCAGGCCCTTGCGCAGGTCCTTCAGACCCTCGACAGCGTCCTTGGGGAATACGCGCCAGCGGCCCTTGGCCGCGCTGATAGCTTCCGCGCGGTTGATGGCCAGGCCGACCAGTTCCTTTTGCAGGTCGTAATAGCACAGGCCGTCGCCGTTGTGCAGCGCTATGGTCCTGTCGCTCAGCTCCAGTTCCACCCAGTTGGGTCCGACCTGGGTCACGTAGCCTATGGGTTGGCCGGGGTTCTTGGGGGAGTCAAAGGCGCCGATGTCCTGCTGGCGGCCCTGGACAAAGTAGTCGGTGAACTCGCGGTTGAAGTTCTGGTCGGGGTCGGGCGTGAAGGTGAAGGTGGTGCTGCCGCTCGATGCCCGTGCAAGGGGTTGAGCCGAGCCCTGGCGTTCTTCGATCAGGGTGTCCAGCAGCTTGCGGTAGTGGGCCGTGATGTTTTTCACATAGCCCATGTCCTTGTAGCGCCCCTCGATCTTGAAGCTTCGGATGCCTGCATCCACCAGCGCGGCCAGATTCTCGCTCTGGTTGTTGTCCTTCATGCTCAGGACGTGCTTGTCGTGGGCGACAAAGCGGCCCTTGTCATCCACAACCTGGTAGGGCAGGCGGCAGGCCTGGCTGCACTCGCCGCGATTGGCGCTGCGCCCGGTGTGGGCGTGGCTGATGTAGCACTGGCCGCTGTACGCCACGCACAGCGCGCCATGCACGAAGAACTCCAGGGTGCAGCTTGTTTCGGCGCGGATGGCGGCGATTTGCTGCAGCGTCAGCTCGCGGGCCAGCACGATTTGCGACAGGCCCGCGTCCTGCAGGAAGCGCGCTTTCTCGGGTGTGCGGATGTCGCACTGGGTGCTGGCATGCAGCTGGATGGGGGGTAGATCGATTTCCAGCAGGCCCATGTCCTGGATGATGAGGGCGTCCACACCCGCGTCATACAGTTGCCAGATCAGCGTGCGGGCCGGCTCCAGTTCATCGTCGCGCAGGATGGTGTTGACGGTGACAAAGATGCGGCTGTTGAAGCGGTGTGCATGGCGCACCAGGCGGGCAATGTCGGAGACGCTGTTGTCGGCGCTGGAGCGTGCGCCAAAGCCGGGGCCGCCAATGTAGACGGCGTCGGCACCGTGGTTGACAGCCTCCATGCCGATGTCGGCATCGCGTGCGGGGGCCAGGAGTTCAAGTTGGAAGTCGGGCAGGGACATGCCCCGATTATCCCAGCCCGCCCCGGGAGCAGACCTTTATGCCTGGATTACCCGTTGCGTTTGCGTGCCCAAGCCGTCAATCCCCAAGTGCATGGTCTGCCCGGCGCGCAGGAACACCGGCGGCTTGTGGCCCATGCCGACGCCGGGTGGGGTGCCGGTGGAGATCACGTCGCCGCTTTGCAGACTCATGAAGCGGCTCAGGTAGCTGATCAGGAATGGAACTTGATACACCATAGTGGCGGTGCTGCCGTCCTGGCAGCGCCTGCCGTCCACGTCCAGCCACAGGCGCAGGGCCTGCGGGTTGGGCACCTCGTCGGCCGTCACTAGCCAGGGGCCCAAGGGCCCGAATGTGTCACAGCCCTTGCCCTTGTCCCAGGTGCCGCTGCGCTCGATCTGGAATTCGCGTTCCGATACATCGTTGACCACGCAGTAGCCGGCCACATGCGCCATGGCGTCGGCCTCGGCGATGTAGCGCCCGCCCTGGCCAATGACCACGCCCAGTTCCACCTCCCAGTCAGTCTTGACCGAGCCGCGGGGGATTTCCACCGCGTCGTCCGGACCGACGATGGCGCTGGTCCATTTGTTGAACACCACGGGCTCGGGAGGTACCTGCATGCCAGCCTCGGCGGCGTGGTCGGAGTAGTTCAGGCCGATGCAGATCAGCTTGCCGGTGCGCGCCACGCAGGGGCCCAGGCGCAGGTCCTTTTGCGGCGTGCCGGCCACCAGGGGCAGGGTGGCCAGATCCAGGGCCTTCAGGCGGTCGAGCTGGGCCGGCAGTAGCACACGGCCCCCAATGTCATCGACCACGCCCGAAAGGTCGCGCACTCGCCCCTGGGCATCGAGTGCACCGGGTTTTTCCTGGCCGGGAGGTCCAAAGCGCAGCAGTTTCATGGCGGTTCCGTTTCAAAAAGGGTTGACGTGGTGGCTGAATGCAAAAACGCGGCCGAAGCCGCGTTTTATGGGGTGCTCAAAGCGACGCTACGAGCTTATTCGATCTTGGCTTTGGCGCGCAGTTCTTCCTGGAACTTGGCGATCTTCTGCTGTTGCAGTTGTTGCGAGATTTGGGGCTTCACGTCTTCGAACTTGGGCAACTGGGCATCACGGATGTCGTCCAGGCGGATGATGTGGTAGCCGAACTGGGTCTTGACCGGGGTTTCGGTCATCTTGCCTTTGGTCAGGGCCGACAGCGCTTCGGAGAACTCCTTCACGTAGTTGCCGGGATTGGCCCAATCCAGATCACCGCCCTTGGCGCCGGAGCCTGGGTCCTTGGATTCCTTCTTGGCGATATCTTCAAACTTGCCACCCTTCTTCAGTTGGGCAATGATGGCCTTGGCCTTGTCTTCCTTTTCCACCAGGATGTGGCGGGCCTTGAATTCCTTGCCGGAATTGGCGGCGGCGAACTTGTCGTACTCTGCCTTGACTTCCGCATCGGTGACGGGGTTCTTGGTCTGGTAGTCGGTGAACAGGGCGCGGATCAGGATGGCCTGGCGGGCCAGTTCGATTTGGGTCTTGAAGTCTTCGGTTGCGTCCAGACCGCGGACCTGGGCTTCCTGCATGAAGATTTCGCGGGCGATCACTTCATCCTTCAACTGGCCTTCGACTTCTGGTGTGACGGGGCGGCCGGAGCGTTTTAGCTGCTCTGCCAGCGCTTCCACGCGGGACTTCGGAATGGCCTTGCCATTGACGATGGCCACGTTCTGGGCCCAGGCCGCGGACGCACCAGCCAACAGGGCGGCTGCGGCAACGGCGGTCAAAATCTGCTTCTTCATGCGTTTTCCTTCAGGGATACAAATCAAATGGTGCCAATGGGGGTTAAGCCGAGGGATTGTTTGGCGAAATTTCGGCCTCAATGGCCAGGGCGTGAAGGCCCTGATCAATGAAATCTTGCAGCGCATCATACACAAGGCGGTGACGGGCCACCGGGCGCAGGCCTGTAAACAGGTGTGAAGCAATGCGCACCCGGAAATGGGTACCAAAGCCGGAGCCGTTGGCACCGGCGTGTCCGTTGTGCTGGTAACTCTCGTCCAGCACCTCCAGGCGGGTGGGGGCCAGGCGCTCGCGCAGGCGTTGCTCCAATTGGCTGGCGGTGGGGCCTGTGCTCATGGCGTGGGTTCCTTCTCGGCGGCCTCATCGCCGCGCAAATGGGGTGCAATGTAGATGCCCTGTCCAATGATGAAGGCCAGCGGGAAGGCGTAGCCCCACAGCTTGAAGCTGACCCAGGCCTCGGTGCTGTAGTTCAGCACCAC
>JAVBYK010000413.1 GCA_030824095.1 bacterium | reverse complement strand
ATCGCCGCCAAGAAGGCCGGCGGCGATGTGCGTTTCTCGTTCTTCACCTCGGTGGTCATGATGGTGGTCTGGGCACCCGTCGGCCTGTGGCTGGGCTGGCAGCAGGTACCGGCCTGGGGCGCATTGGAGTGGTCTTTGATCGTTGCCAGTGGTGTGATCCATACCGTGTATTTCGTCGTGTTGCTGCGCGGCTATCGCAAGGCCGACCTCACTGTGGTCTACCCGCTGGCGCGTGGCTCTGGGCCGTTGCTGTCCTCCCTGGTGGCCATCCTGTTCCTGGGGGAGCAAATTTCCGCCTTGGGGGCCGTCGGTGTTCTCGCCGTGGTGGCCGGGGTATTCCTGATCGCCGGTGGCCCTGGTTTGTTTCGCAATACCCATGATGCCCACAAGAGCCAGCGCATCCGCAAAGGGATGGTGTATGGCCTGTTAACTGGTGTCTTCATCGCCAGCTACACCGTGGTGGACGGTTATGCGGTCAAGGTGGTGCTGGTGTCACCCATTCTGGTGGATTACTTCGGCAATTTCGTGCGCCTCGCCTTTTTGTTGCCCAGCGCCGTGCGTGACCCGGCCGAGACGCGCCGGTTGTGGCATGCGCAATGGAAGTACGCGGCCGTGGTGGGCACCATCAGTCCGGTGTCCTATGTGCTGGTGCTGTACGCCATGCAGGTGGCACCGCTGAGCCACGTGGCGCCGGCGCGTGAGGTTTCCATGCTGTTTGCCGCGCTGCTGGGTGGGCAGTTGCTGGGGGAGGGCGATCGCCTCGTGCGGTTCCTTGGCGCGGCATGCATTGGCGTCGGCGTCATGGCGCTGGCCTTGGGTTGACCGGCGATGGTGCAACTCCTCGGTTGTGATTTCTCCAGCAGCCCCACGCTGCGCAAGCCCATCGTGGTGGCATGGGGCCATCTGCGCGGCAGTGTGGTCGTGCTGGAGCGGCTGGAAGCGTTGTCTTCTCTGTCTACTTTTGAGCAGTGGCTGGCGCTGCCGCAGGCCTGGGTGGGCGGTTTCGACTTGCCGTTTGGCCTGCCCCGGGCACTGGTGCAGGAGCTGGGCTGGCCGCAGACCTGGGAGGCGTGCATACGGCACTATGCGGGTCTGGGTCGGGACGATATTCGCGCCACCTTGGCGGCGTTTTGCCATGCCCGCCCAGTGGGCGGCAAGTTTGCGCACCGCGCCTGTGACATTCCGGCCGGGTCGAGCCCATCGATGAAATGGGTGAATCCACCGGTGGCCTTCATGCTCCATGCGGGTGTTCCCCGGCTGTTGGATGCCGGGGTTGCATTGCCCGGACTTCACCCGCACGGCGCCACAGATGCTGGCAGTGTGCAAAAGGTCGCGCTGGAGGCGTATCCAGGTCTGCTGGCGCGCGAGTTGCTGGGGCGGCGCAGCTACAAGAGTGATGACCGGGCCAAGCAAACACCCGAGCGCCTGATTGCACGCAAGGACCTAGTGACCGGCTTGGAAACCGGGAAAACGCGGCTGGGTCTGCGCCTGAAGCTGACCCATTCCCAGCGGGATGCCCTGGTGGATGATGCCTCGGGGGATTCGCTGGACGCCGTGCTGTGTCTGATGCAGGCGGCCTGGGGGCAACAGCGGCACGCCCAGGGAGATGCGTGGTATGGGCTTCCGCCCGATCTGGACCCTCTGGAGGGCTGGATTCTGTCCGCTTGAGCGTGCGCTCTCAGCGGTTGGGTGAAATCACGCTGCTTTCGAGCTTGAGCGCCAGTTGTGAAATGGCCATGGCGGCCGGGCAACTGGGCGTTGTCTGCATCAACAACTGACGGCGCATGACCGCCTGACGCACCGAAAGATCGGCCGGAATATCGCCCATGTGCACCAGCTTGACTGGGCGCGCGGGGTCGGTGGCAACAAAACGGTCCAGAACCTGTTGCAGCTGCACCGTGATGGCCCGGCCATCGCCCAGTCGCGCGGTCTGGTTGATCACCATGCGGATGGTCTGGCGCTTTTGCTGGCCCACCAGCACCTTAATGGTGGCGTAGGCATCGGTCAACGAAGTGGGCTCGGGCGTGGCCACGACCAGCACCTCGGACGCCAGTGACACGGCAAACAGCACGACATCGGATATGCCGGCGCCAGTGTCCAGCAGCACCACGTCGTAATGCGGCGTCAGCCCGTTCATGATGCGCAGGAAATCGTCACGCACCTCAGGCGTCAGTCGGGAATATTCCACCATGCCAGAGCCAGCCAGCAGGACGGAAAACCCGCCCGGAGCCCGGATGATGGCCTCTTCGAGCTTGGCCTTGCCAGTGAACACATCGTGCAGGGTGATCTTGGGGTACAGATTGAGCACCACGTCGAGGTTTGCCAGGCCCAGATCGGCGTCCAGCACCAGAACCCGCAGCCCCAGTTTGGCCAGCGCGGCCGCCAGATTGGCGGATACAAAGGTCTTGCCAACGCCACCCTTGCCGCTGGTCACGGCCACCACTTTGCCCAGGGGCTTGAGCGGAACCGAGGCGACCGCTTCGGTTGTTGCGGGGGGATTCACTACGTCAGACATCAATTGACCCTCTGTGCGGCACCCAGGGCCGACGCGCCGGGCACTTCGCCGGTAACACTTTCAATCCACGCGGGTTCACCCAGCGCAAGATGCCCAAACAGGAGATTCTTTTCCTCGGCGCTCACATAAATTTCCTGTGGATGGTCCAGACACACCCGGTTGCGGCCCTCGGTCTTGGCCCGGTACAACTGCAGGTCGGCGCGCTCCGTCCACAAGGAGGCGGTTGATCGAACCCACTCGGGTGCGTAGGCACCGCCCACGCTGGCGGTAACTTTGATCGTCAGACTGGGAGAAATGGGAATGACCAGGGATTCCACTGCGGCCCGGATACGTTCGGCGACCGTGGCCCCAAAGGAGGTGTGGCAGTTGGGCAAGACAACGGCAAACTCTTCGCCGCCATAGCGGGCCACGGTGTCCATGGGACGCACACACTTGGCAATGGCCCTGGCTATGGCCTGCAACACTTGGTCACCTACCTGGTGTCCATAGGTGTCATTGACCCGCTTGAAATGGTCCACATCAAGCATGAGCAGCAGAGCGGGGTCGCCCGAACGCGCAACCCCATCGATGGTGCGTTCCTGCACTGCACAGAAATGGCGACGGTTGCCCAATCCGGTCAATGGGTCCTTGAGCGACAACTCGCACAGGCCGTCAATGACGCCCTGCAGGTAGCCGGCGGGCGACTCCTGCGGAGATGGCAGGGCCACCAGCATGCTGTGGTCCAGCAAGGCACGCGCATTGTCCAATTGCAGCTGCTGCAAGGCAATGGAAGAACTGGTAGTTTGGGTCGCCACGGAAGGTGTCAAAGTTTGCGTTCAAGCATAACAGGAACTGGGAGCATAGTGGCACCGAACGCCGCCAGTCACGCCGACATTTGGCTTGGAAATACCGGCTACTTTCTTCGCCTAGATCTGGGAGCCGGGTGTCTGTTCTTGCACAGTTGTGGTGGACGCCAGGCTGGCAATCGCATCGGCATCGGTGCGGTAGAGTTTCAGGAGGGAGCTAGCATGCAATTGCCCGGCACGGGCCAGCACCTGTTCGACCGGGAGCTTCATTCCGCTGATGTGCAGGGTAACGCCCTGCGCCGCCAGGGACGTCCGTAGTGCGGAAAACACCTCCACGCCGGTGGCATCAATCCGGTTGATGGGCTGCGCGAACAGGCACACGTGGCGCGTTTGCGGATGGGCCAGCAGGTACTCTGAAACGTTCCGCTCAAAACTGCTGGCGGCTGCAAAATCCAGTTCGGCATCCATGCGTAGCGCATACATGTCGTTAGCCAGCGGTGGGAGTTTCCACAGATGGCGGTCCCGCAGGCTTCCGTCCGGATGCAGCCCGACTTCGATGATGCGGGGATGCAGACGCTGGTGCAGGAATGCAATCAGGCTCACCATGACACCCGCCAGAACCCCCCAGTAAATGCGCGGCGCCGTGACCAGGGTCACGACAAATGTCACCCCCATGGTGAAGGCCTCCACGCGCAGTACCCGCCACAGGCTGACAAAGCGGCCCGGCTGGAACAGGCTGCTGACGGCGGCCACCACCACCGCCGCCAGAACGGGTGATGGCACGTAATACAGCGCCGGTGTGAGCCACAGCAGGACGACCAGGACCATCAGCACCGTCACCAGGGTGGCCCAGCCGGTTTGGGCGCCGGCATACAGGTTGATGGCCGAGCGGGAGAAGGATGAACTGGTGGGAAATCCGCCAGTGAGGCCGGAGGCCAGTTTGGCCAGCCCCTGGGCGATCAGGTCCTGGTTGTCATTCCAGGGTTTGCGCACACTCTGGTTCTCCACCTTGGCGCTGGACGCGGTTTCCAGAAAACTTACCAGGGTGATGACCATGGCCGGCACCAGCAGCCCACCCAGGGCGCCCCAGGCCGGTATGCCGGGCCAGTAGAACCCGGGCAGGCCGGAGGGCAGGAGCCCCACGATGGCGCCACCGTGCGCCGCATACCCGCCGAGATAACTGATGGCGCCGGCACCAACCACGACGAGCATCACGACTGGAAAACGTGGGGCCAACTTCCGACCAGCCACCAGCAGGGCCAGGCTTCCCAGGCCGAAGGCTGCCGTTGCGGCATCCAGACGGGGCGTATCCAGCAGACTGGCCCAGCTGCCCTCCAGGCCGATGAGTGATGGCAACTGCGAGAGGATGATCAGGACGGTGGCGGCCTGCGTGAATCCCGACAGCACCGGAGCACTCACCAGGTTCAGTATCCAGGCGAATCGCCAGCCTCCCAATGCCAGCTGCATCAAACCGCTCAGCAGCGCCAGCCACACGGCCAGGCTCACCCACTGGGGGCTGCCGGGTTCGGCAAGGCCCGACAGGGACGCCATTACCAGCAGGCTGGTCAGCGCGGTGGGGCCTACCGAGAGTCGGGGCGAAGCACTCCATAAAACCGCCACCAGTGCAGGAAGGAAGGCGGCATAAATGCCGGTGACCAGGGGCATGCCCGCCAGCGCGGCGTAGGCCACCGATTGGGGCACGATGATCAGCGACACCGTCAACCCGGCCAATATCTCCCCGCGCATCAGCTTCGCATCGGGTCGTGGCCACGCCAGAAACGGGAGCCAGCGGGCCAGCGTGGGGCGGCACTGCGCTTCGCTCATGGGTGCGTTGTGCCGCAGACCGGGCACTGCGGGTTGCGCGGAAGACGGATGTCGGACCAGGTCATGTCGCGCCCGTCCAGCATCAGCAGCCGTCCCACCGCCGGTGCGCCCGCGCCACTGATCAGTTTCAGGGCTTCGGCGGCCTGCATGCTGCCGATGATGCCGACCAAAGGCGCAAACACCCCCATGGTGGCGCAGCGCGTTTCTTCAAAAGCGGTGTCTGGCGGGAATACACAGGCGTAGCACGGAGAGTTGTCCTGCCTGGGGTCGTAGACCGCGAGTTGTCCGTCAAAACGGATGGCTGCGCCCGACACCAGGGGTCTGCCGTGGCGCACGCAAGCCGCGTTCAGGGCCTGGCGGGTCGCAAAGTTGTCGCTGCAGTCCAGCATCACATCGGCATCGGCGACTAGGGTGTCGAGCCGCTGCGCATCGGCACGCTCGGCCAAGGTCGTGATCTGGAGTTCCGGGTTGATGGCCAGCAGGGCCTGGCGTGCCGACTCCACTTTAGGTTGACCCACACGGGCCTCGGTGTGGGCAATCTGGCGCTGCAGGTTGGTCAGGTCCACGGTGTCGTGGTCCACCAGAGTCAGGTGGCCCACTCCGGCCGTTGCCAGGTACAGCGCGGCGGGCGAACCCAGTCCGCCAACACCAATCACCAGCACCCGGGCCTGAAGGATCCGCTCCTGTCCCTCTACACCCACCTCATTGAGCAGGATGTGGCGCGAATACCGCAGCAGCTGCGAGTCATCCATGGCAGTTTTGCCGTCGGGTCTAGTTGTCTTTGGGCTCTTCCTTGCGCTCCACCAGGGTTTTGCTGACCAGGACCGGGCGGCC
>JAVBYK010000467.1 GCA_030824095.1 bacterium | reverse complement strand
CCGGCCCTCTCGATCTGAGGGCAGGCGGCGGGGTTTAGAGGTAGTAGGCCTCGACCTTGCCCTTGAGCTTGATCAGCAGGGGCTTGCCCTTGCGGTCCAGCGTCTTGCCGGCCGGAACCTTGACCCAGCCTTCGCTGATGCAGTATTCCTCCACATCGCTGCGCTCCTTGTCGTTGAAGCGGATACCGATGTCGTGCTCGAACACAGCGGCAACATGGTGGGGGCTGCGCGGGTCGGCAGACAGATGGTCGGGCAGTGCGGGGCGTTGGGTGGTGTCGGTCATAGGTACGTAGGTGTTGCGTGGATTCAGCCCAGGATGCGGAACAAGCCGTAGGCGGAGAGGGTGGCAGTGGCCACCAGTAGGACCGTCTTGGTCCCACGTGCACCCACCAGGGCGCCAGCAACGCTGCAGAGCAGGATGGCGCCAAAGATATAGCTTGTTTTCATGGGGGGTGATGGTAAGGCATGGAATGAAGGACTGTGGGGTCATTCCCCCGCAGGGCAGAATACTGGCATGAACCTGATCCTTGACCTGGTCGCCGGCATTCTGCGCGGGTTGACCAAAGTGGCCCTGATTGCACTCACCGGCGTGTTTCTGCTGGCGGTGCTGTGCATCGGTATGGTGTTCGTTCTGGTGACGGCCATGCGCTACCTGCTCACGGGGCGCAGGCCGGCCGTGTTCACCACCTTCACCCGCTTCAGCCAGGCGGCGGAGCAGTTCCGCCCGGGCAGGCGGTCGGCGCAGGGCGCTGGCGCTTACCCGGACAGCGGTGATGTGGTGGATGTGCAGGCGCACGAGGTGCGCCCGGTGAATCCGGTGCTGGGCACCTCTACGCCACCCAAGGCCGCCGACTGAGCGACGGCTCTACGGCCTTCAGTCGTAGGTGGCGATGGGCTCCGGCAGTTCGTCGTCCAGGTACAGCTCGTATTCGTCCCACTCGCCCTCGCCGATGTTCTCGTTGCACAGTTCGGCGATCTCGTCGAACGAGGTGAATTCAACGCAGAACATGACGGTGTTGAAGACCTGGCGATAGGTCCGCCCGGTCTCGTCTTCCAATTCACCTTGCGGGTCGTCCACGTGCTTGCAGCAATGCACCCACACGTAGTGGCCCTCCAACTCGTCCTCGGCTTCCAGCACGCGCAGCGCAAAGTCCTCGTCGTCGGGGCTGGGCCAGGTCTTATTCAGGCGGTAGGTGTTGCCATGCCGGGGATGGGCGGGGTCCAGCTCCAGATCAATGGTCTGCCAGTCGGGTGAAATCTGGTCGGCCACCTCGGCCAGTTCCTGCTGGGTGATGTCACCCTCCCAGTGGACGTCGGTGATATGGCGGGATTTGCCGAATTCGCCGTCCCACAGGCTGG
This sequence comes from bacterium, assembly GCA_030824095.1. Classification (GTDB taxonomy): domain Bacteria; phylum Pseudomonadota; class Gammaproteobacteria; order Burkholderiales; family Burkholderiaceae_C; genus Allorhodoferax. The sequence goes on along the minus strand of JAVBYK010000467.1, from coordinate 4,602 downwards.
CTTTGTGCTTCATTGCTTCTGGGTGCATGAGAAATCTCCGTGGTTGCGACTGGACTGTACAACACCCGTTTTGCTCACAGTCCGCAGCCGCGCAACAGCAGCGAAACCACGTGCTCGGTGGCCCGCGCATGGTCTTTGGCGGTCAGTGTCTTGCGGCCCAGCACGGCACAGACCTGCACGTCAAAGTCGGCATAGGTCTGTGTGGCGGCCCAGATGGTGAAGAACAGGTGGGTGGGGTCTACCGGGGCCATGCGTCCGGCATCAATCCAGCCTTGCACCACGGCGGCCTTTTCCTGCACCATGGGGCGCAGCTCGGTGGCCAGGATGGTCTTGACCACCGGCGCGCCATGCAGCATTTCATTGGCGTACACCTTGGAGCCGTCGGGCCTTTGGGCCGATAGCGCCATCTTGGCGCGGATGTAACGCTCCAGCGCGGTGCGCGGGTCGGCGTCGGCCGTGATGCCGTGGGTGGGCACCAGCCAGTCGTTCAGGATGCGCGCCAGCACCGCGCGGTACAGCACGTCCTTGCTGCCAAAGTAGTAGTGCAGATTGGCCTTGGGCAGACCACTCCCGGTCGCAATGGCGGCCATGGTGGCACCGCCAAAACCGGCACGGGCAAACACCTTTTCGGCGGCACCCAGGATGCGGTTTTCGTTGGCCTGACGGATCTGGCCCTTGGCGGCATCGTCTGGCGACGCGGATGGGGCTTGGCGTGTGTTCATAGTGGCAAAAAAGGGGCCGCACCCTGGTGGATACGACCCCTTGCTTTCATGGTTGGCTGTGATCAGCGGTGTTGACTCACTTGCCAGCGGCTTCCCACACCACGTGCGACATGGCGGCCTTGCCCGGGTCTTTCTTGATCACCGGCGAGCTGCCACCGGCCAGCAGTACCTTGACGGTGCGCTCATAGGCGGTGGGTTCCAGATAGCCGATCTTGGGCGTACCGGCATTGGTGATCAGCTTGGCCACATTTTCCATCTGGCGCTTCTGCACCTTCAGAGTCGCACTGCCAGAGGCATCGGCGGCGACCACGACCTTGGCTGCGCCTTCAGGGTCTTTCACCGCATCGTTCCAGCCCTTGAAGCTGGCCTTCAGGAACTTGGCCATGCGCGCGACGAAGGCAGGGTCCTTCAGCTTGGCTTCCATCACATACAAGCCGTCTTCCAGTGTGGCCACGCCTTCCTTTTCATAGAAGAAGGTGACCAGGTCGCTTTCCTTGACCCCAGCGTCCACCACCTGCCAGTACTCGTTGTAGATCATCGTGGAGATACAGGCGGCCTGGTTCTGCAGCAGCGGATCGACGTTGAAGCCCTGCTTGAGGACCTTGATGTCGGTGTCAGGCTTGTAGCCCAGCTTGCCCATCCAGTTCAGGAACGGGTATTCGTTGCCGCCATACCAGACGCCCAGGGTCTTGCCCTTGAGGTCCTTGGGAGTGGTCACGCCGCTGGACTTCTTGCAGGTCAGCATCAGGCCGGACTGGTTGAAAACCTGGGCGATGTTGACCAGGGGCACACCGGCTTCGCGCGAGGCCAGCGCGGAGGGCATCCAGTCCACGATCACGTCGGCACCGTTGCCGGCAATCACCTGCGCCGGGCCGATGTCGGGGCCGCCGGGCTTGATGGTCACGTCCAGACCCTCGGCCTTGTAGTAGCCCTTGGCCTGCGCCACGTAATAGCCGGCAAACTGGGCCTGGGGCAGCCACTTGAGCTGGATGGTCACCTTCTCGGCCGCGTGCGCGGTCATGCCGCACACAGCCACCACAGCGGCCATCAGGCCATTACGGATCAGGGAAGAACGGGTCATGGAACACTCCTTGGGTTGGGGATCAGGAACAACAGAACAACGGGGCAGGTTTGCCAGCGCACTATTTGCCACGTACCGACGGATGCCAGAACGCTGCGCGGCGCTCCAGCTGCACAAGCAAGGCGTAGGCCAGCGACCCCGTGATGGCAGCCACCACAATCGCACCCCAAACCAATGCCATGTTCATACGCGAGGCTTCGGTGGAAATCCGGAACCCCAGGCCCACGGTGGGTGAACCAAAAAACTCGGCGACGATGGCGCCAATCAGCGCCAGCGTGGCGTTGACCTTGAGCGCCCCCATCAGGAACGGCGTAGCCGCCGGCAGGCGCAGCGACCACAGCGTGCGGCTGTAGCTGGCGGCGTAGCTGTACATCAGCTCGCGCTCCAGCTTGCCGGAAGCCTGCAACCCGGCCAGCGTGGACACCAGCATCGGGAAGAAGGTCATCAGCACGACCACCGCAGCCTTGGACGGCCACTCAAAGCCAAACCACATCACCGCAATCGGCGCCACGGCAACCAACGGCACGGTGCTGGTGAGTGAGGCCAGCGGCAGCAGGCCGCGCTGCAGGAAGGGCAGGCGGTCGATGGCCACGGCCACGGCAAAGCCCAGACCACTGCCAACCAGCCAGCCCACGCACACGGCCTTCAACACCGTCTGCGCGAAGTCACCCCACAGCTTGTCATAGTTGTCCAGCAGCGACTGGGCTATCAGGCTCGGTGCCGGCAGCAGTACGCGCGGCACCTCGAAGGCCACCACCAGCAGCTGCCAGAAGTACAGCACCCACAGGCCGAACAGGGCCGCGGTGAGCATGCCGTCAAAACGGGTGCCGTTGATAGCGGCAACGCGCCGGATGGTCCACAGCGCAGCGCCGGCAAGCACCACCAACAGCAGCCAGAACACGGCGGTAGGCGGACTCTCGCCCTGCGCGGCCGGGTGGAAGAACAGTAGCGTGGCCGCCACCAAGCTCAGCACCACGGCAATGGCCGTATTGCGGTGGGATGCGGGCAATGCGGACTTCATGGCTGCCTCCGGTGGCGCAGGGCCAGGCGTTCGGTCAGGCCCACGACGGCGGTGAGCAGCAGCCCCAGCAGGGACGACATCACCAGTGCCGACCAGATGGCCAGCGTGTTGCCGTAATACGAGCCGGTCAGCAGGCGCGCACCCAGGCCGGCCGTGGCGCCGGTGGGCAGTTCGGCCACCATGGCGCCGACCAGGCTGGCGGCAATGCCCACGCGCAGCGCGGGGAACAGAAAGGGCAGTGCGGCCGGCAGGCGCAGCAGCCACAACGATTGCCATGCGGTGGCGGCGTAGGTGTGCATCATTTCGGTCTCAATCACCTGGGGCGAGCGCAGACCCTGGACCATGGCCACGGTGACGGGGAAGAAGCTCAGGTACATCGCAATCACGGCCTTGGGCGCCAGCCCCTCCATGCCCAGACTCCCCAGAATGACCAGCACGATGGGCGCAATCGCCAGCACCGGTACGGTTTGCGAGGCAACGATCCACGGCAGCAGGGCGCGGTCCAGCGTGCGCGAATGCACGATCAGCACCGCCAGCACAAGCCCCAGCAGCGTGCCCAACACAAAACCGACCAGCGTGGTCTCGCCGGTCACGACCACGTGGAACAGCAGGTTGCGTGGCGAATCCACAGGCCAGTCCACCAGACTGGACCAGAAGTCCAGCGCGATCTGGTGCGGCGCAGGAAGCACCGGGCGCTCCATGTTCCAGGTCGTGGCCAGCAGGTCCTGCCAGGTCCAGGGGTTGCCGGCGGGAGTCAGCACGCGCTCGACGGCGGCACTGGCGTTCATGCCCCAAGCCGCGCCGTACCAGACCAACAGAAAGAACACCAGCACAACCGTCACCGGCAGCCCGGTCTCCCAGGCCTGGTGCAGCCAGGGTTTGGGCGCCGGCTTATTCGAGGTGGCCATCGGCAAGGGCCTCGCGCACCTCGTGCGCCACGTCCATGAAGGCCTGCGTGTCGCGCAGGGCCAGGTGCCGATCATCCGGCAGCGGGGAGTCGATGATCTTGACGATGCGCCCCGGGCGCGGCGACATGACCACGATCTTGGTCGACAGGTAGACCGCCTCGGCAATCGAGTGGGTTACAAACACCACGGTACGCCGCTCACGTTGCCACAACTGCTGCAACTGCTCGTTCAGGCGGTCGCGGGTGATTTCATCCAGCGCACCAAAGGGTTCGTCCATCATCAAAATCTTCGGCTCAAAAGCCAGCGCCCGGGCAATGGACACGCGCTGCTGCATGCCACCGGAGAGCTGCCACGGGTATTTGCCCTCAAACCCCTTGAGGCCGACCTGCTCCAGATGCGCCATCGCAACCGCGCGGCTCTGCTCGGTTTTCCCGCCCTGGATCTGCAGCGGCAGCATGACGTTCGCCAAAACGGTGCGCCAGGGGAACAGGGCGGGTGCCTGGAATACATAGCCGTAGGCCCGGGCCAAGCGTGCATCGTGCGGGCTCACGCCATTGACCAGCACCGTGCCGGCGCTGATCTGCTCCAGGTCGGCAATCACACGCAGCAACGTGGTCTTGCCGCAACCGGAGGGGCCGATCAGCGAGACGAATTCGCCCTCATCAATGCGCAGGTCAATATTACTCAGCGCCTTGACCGGCGTGTCGGCCGTCTGGTAGACCACACTGGCGTCGCGCACCTCGACGGCAGGCCGTGCGGAGGCGACAGGAACGGGGGAGGCGGCGGGCGCTGGATCAGGGTTCATGGGGTAAAAGCTAACCGATTGGTCAAGTTATTGTAGGGCTGCTTGCAAGTTCCGTACCGCAATTG
>JAVBYK010000201.1 GCA_030824095.1 bacterium | reverse complement strand
CCGGCCATCGCGGGTGACGCGGTGGGCTGCATTGGCGTCAGCGAGCCGGGTGCGGGCAGTGATGTGTCGGCCATCAAGACCACGGCCCGCAAGGATGGTGACGACTATGTCATCACCGGGCAAAAGATGTGGATCACCAACAGCCTGCAGGCGGACTGGATGTGCATGCTGGTCAACACCGGGGATGGTCCGGCACACAAGAACAAGAGTCTGGTCATGGTGCCGCTGCGCGAAGGTGGCAAGCTGCGCCCCGGCATCGAGGTGGCGCGCAAGATCCGCAAGATCGGCATGGCCTCCAGCGACACCGGGTTGATCTACTTTGACGAGGTGCGGGTGCCGCAGCGCAACCTGATCGGCCAAGAGGGCGCCGGTTTTGTCTACCAGATGCAGCAGTTTCAGGAAGAGCGCCTGTGGTGCGCCGCCAGTTGCCTGCAGGCCCTGAACAACTGCATCGACTGGACGGTGGAGTGGGCGCAGGAGCGCAAGATGTTTGGCGCAACCCTGGCCGACCAGCAGTGGGTGCAGTTCCGCCTCGCCGAGATGAAAACCGAGGTGGAATCCCTGCGGGCGCTCACCTACCGGGCGTGTGAGTTGTATGTGTCTGGCAAGGATGTGCTGGAGCTGGCCTCCATGGCCAAGCTCAAGGCTGGCCGGCTGGGGCGGCTCATTCCCGATGGCTGCCTGCAGTTTTGGGGTGGTATGGGTTTTACCTGGGAAAACAAGGTTTCGCGCATGTTCCGCGACAGCCGACTCGGAAGCATAGGCGGCGGTGCGGACGAAGTGATGATGGGCATCATCGCCAAGACCATGGGTGTCGCCAAGCGCCCCGCGCGTTGACTACAGGAAAGCAGACACACATGACGACGACCGATACGCAGGGTGAAGACATCCAGATGCTGGAAGATGCGGTTCAGCGCTTTGTGCAGACCGAAGTCAAACCGCATCTGGACCAGTGGGAAGAGGCGGGTCAGTTCCCGCGCAGCCTGTACCAGCGCGCAGCCGACCTGGGCTGGCTCGGCATGGGCTATCCGGAGGAATTCGGCGGCACACCCGCACCCTGGGCGGTGCGCAACGCCATGACGATTGCCCTGGCCCGCACGGGCGGCAGCGGCGGCCTGATGGCCAGCCTGTTCAGCCACAACATCGGGCTGCCGCCGGTACTGCGCCACGGCAGTGCTGCCCTGCAGCAGCAGGTCATCCCCGATGTGTTGGCCGGCAGAAAGATTGCCGCCCTGGCCATTACCGAGCCCGGTGGCGGCACGGACGTGTCTGCGCTGAAGACCACCGCACGGCTGGAAGGCAATGAATACGTGGTAGATGGGGAAAAGGTGTTCATCACCTCCGGCATGCGCGCCGACTGGCTGACGGTTGCCGTACGCACCGACCTGAAGAACAAGGGGCCCATGGGGATTTCCATGCTGATGGTTCCCGGTGATGCGGTGGGTCTGTCGCGCAGCCCGCTGAAGAAGATGGGCTGGTTGTGCTCGGATACGGCTCATTTGCGCTTTGACGGCGTGCGGGTTCCGGCCAGCAATCTGGTTGGTGAGGAGGGCTCTGGCTTCAAGATCATCCTGACCAATTTCAATGGCGAGCGCCTGTCCATGTCGGCCATGGCACTGGGTTTTTCGGAATGCTGCTACGACGAAGCCCTCAGTTGGGCGCGCCAGCGCAAGACCTTCGGCACGGCTCTGGTGGACCATCAGGTGATACGTCACAAGCTGATGGACATGAAGATGCGCATCGAGTCCACGCGTGCCTGGCTGAACGCCGTGACGGCGCGTGCCGATGCGGGCGACCGGGGTGACAAGTCCGCCAAGGGTGCTGAGTGGGTGGCCCAGGTGTGCCTGCTGAAGAACCACGCCACGCAGACCATGCAGTTCTGCGCCGACCAGGGTGTGCAGATTCTGGGTGGCATGGGCTTCATGCGCGGCACCGCCAGCGAACGCATCTACCGCGAGGTCAAGGTCATGATGATTGGTGGCGGTGCCGAGGAAATCATGAAGGAGTTGGCCTCCCGTCAGTTGGGGTTGTAATACTGTTCTATGCCTAAAACACCACACATAACCGCTCCCATAGAGTTTGAGCCGGAATTCGTTCAGGGGCTGACCCAGATCTTTCAGGAAAACATCGTGTTCAACACGGTGCTGGGCCTGAAGATTCACTCCATCACACCGGAGCGGGTTGTGGCCCACATTGCCATGAAGCGGGATCTGATTGGTCATTACAGCTACAACCGCATCCATGGCGGTGTCATCAGCGCGGGACTGGACGCCATGGGTGGACTGGCGGTCATGGCCGCCATTGGGGCGCGCCACATGGATGAAGCGCCCATGCAGCGCCTGCACCGCTTCGCCAAGCTGGGCACGATCGACCTGCGTGTCGACTACCTGCGCCCCGGCATCAGCGAGCGCTTTGAGCTGCGTGCCGAAGTGATCCGCCTGGGCTCGCGCGTGGCTTCCACCCGCATGGAGTTTCTGGGCGCCGACGGCAAGCTGCTCTCCACCGGGTGCGGGTCCTACATTGTTTCTTGAGATCGACACACCGGGCTGGCGGCGGTTGTGGGGACTACGCGACAGTGCGTGAATGAAGCGATGTTTCGATTAAAGTTGTCCCACAACTTATTTTGAGGGAGTACCCATATGAAATCCACCGCTCTGCTCATCGCATTGCTTGCCTGCATCGGCCAGGCCCACGCCATGAAATCCTGCGAAGACCTCAAGACCCAAGTCGCCACCAAACTGGACGGCAAGGGCGTCAAGGGTTACACCCTGGAAATCGTCTCTGCCGACCAGCCGGGGGATGCCAAAGTGGTTGGCACCTGCGAGGGTGGCAAGAAGAAGCTGACCTACAGCAAGAAGAAGTAAGCGCAAGCGGGAGCATCACCCGCTGCACCCACAAAAAAGCCACCTCGCGGTGGCTTTTTTGTGGGTTGGAGGTGGCTATTTCTTCGCAGGGGTCTTGGCGGCTGCCGGAGCGGCCGCTGCTGCGGGCGCGGCGGCCGCGGTGCTGCCAAAGTAATCCGATACGGTCTTCCACTTGCCGTCCTGAATCTGCGAGAGCCGCGATGCGTCGCTGCCCAGACGTTTGGTGGCGGTGAAGGTCTGCACGGCACCACCAAAGAAGTCAGGTTCGATGGTCAGGCTGTCCATGACCTTGATGAAGCTGTCGGTCGTCAGGTTCTTGCCGGCACGGCCCGCTGCCGTGGCAAAGCTGGTGATGATGGTGTAGCCGTAGACCGAGAACACGGTGGGGTCCTCGTTGAACTTGGTCTTGTACTTGCTGGCCCAGAAGCGGATGGGCTGCGAGGCTTCATCCAGATACGGGTTCTGCACGGTCATGGTGGCGTAGAGACCGTCCATGGCCTTGCCGCCGAGCTTGTGGATCAGGTCGGTGTAGGCCGCGCTGGAACCCAGGAAGATCGGGTTGTAGCCCAGCTTGCGGGCCGTGCCGATGGCGCCAATGGTCTCGCGGATGATGGTGCCCAGCACAATCATGTCGCAGCCGCCCGCCTGCATCTTGGCGATCTGCGACGAGAAGTCGGTGGCACCACGTTTGTACGAGGTCTTCTCGGCAAACTCCATGTTCAGGGTCTTCAGGCCGGCCTCGCCACCCTTGAGCACTTCCAGCCCAAAGTCGTCATCCTGGTACATGGTGCAGACCTTCTTGGCGCCCTTTTCCTTGACCAGCTTGGGCACGGCGTTGCGCATCTGGTCGTAGTAGGTAGCGGCGTAGGAGTATTTGAGCTTGTGGAACGGGTCGTACATTTCACGCGCTGCGGTGATCGGGAAGAAGTTGATGACGTTCTTCTCGAACTGGACCGGCATGGCGGCCATGTTCTGTGCCGTTCCGATGTGGCCCACCATCATGAAAATCTTGTCCTGGTTGACCAGCTTCTGGGCGGCCAGCACGGCTTTCTTGGGATCGTAGGCGGAGTCTTCAACCAGGATCTTGAGCTTGCGGCCATTGACGCCGCCTTGCTCGTTGATCTCTTCGACTGCCAGCAGCATGCCCAGGCGGGCCTGCTTGCCAAAGCCCGCGATGGGTCCCGACAGATCCTGAATGGAGCCGAGCAAAATCTCATCCTTGCTCACACCTTGCTGGGCCCCTGCAACGCCGGCTGCCAGCGCCAGGGTGGTGAGGGTAAGGGCAGTTTTCAATTTCATGGTTTGTCTCCTGGTTGAAATCCGTGTTGCCTGGGCGAAATCGCCCAGGCGCCTGCATTTTTACTGACTGTTGTACTCCGTGACAACCTTCCAGCGGCCATCCTGGATTTGTGCCATGCGGGAGTCGTCGCTGCCCAGGCGGCGGGTGGGCGAGAACTTCAGCGCTGGCGAGCCGAACATGTCGCCCGGGATCTTCATGATCTCCATGGCGCGGATGAACTTGCTGGTGTTGGGGCGCTCACCAGCATCCCGCATGGCACTGGCAAAGACATTGATGGTGGTGTAGCCAAACACGGAGATGGTGGAAGGGTCATCGTTGAACTGGGTCTTGTACTTGCTGACCCAGCGGCGCACCGCCGGTGAGGCGTCATCCATGTAGGGAATCTGCGCCGTCATGGTGGCGTAGAAACCCTCCATGGCCTTGCCACCCAGCTTGGGAACCAGTTCCGTGTAGGCGGCACTGGACCCCAGGAACACCGGGCTGTACCCCATCTTGCGCGCGGTGGCGATGGTGCCAACGGTCTCGCGGATGATGGTGCCCAGCACCACCATTTCGCAGCCGCTGGATTGCATCTTGGCGACCTGGGACGAAAAATCGGTAGCGCCGCGCTTGAAGGATGCTTTGTCGGTCAATGCCATCTGCCGGGCCTTGAGACCGTCTTCCGCGCCCTGCAGGACCTCCTGGCCAAAATCGTCATCCTGGTAGATGGCGCAGACCTTGGTCACATTCTTCTGGCGCACCAGCTTGGGTAACGCGCTGTGAATCTGCTCGTAGTAGGTGGGCAGGGTCGAGAACTTGAGCCGGTGGAACGGTTCATACATGGAACGCGCCGCCGTGAGCGGAAAGAAATTGATGATGTCCTTCTCGAACTGGATCGGCATAGCGGCTTCATTCTGTGCCGTGCCGATGTGGCCCAGCATCATGAAAATCTTGTCCTGGTTGACCAGCTTCTGGGCTGCCAGCACCGCCTTCTTGGGGTCGTAGCCGGAGTCTTCAACCAGCAGCTTGATCTTGCGGCCGTGGATGCCACCGGTTTCATTGATCTCTTCAATCGCCATCTGCATGCCGGCACGGGCCTGCTTGCCGTATCCGGACAACGGGCCGGACAAGTCCTGGATGGTGCCGATGAGGATTTCGTTCTTGCTGATGCCCTGGGGTTGCTGAGCCGCGCACAGCGTGGCGGCGGTGGCCAAAAGAGCCAATGTGAGTGTGTTGCGAAAATTCATGGAGTGGGTTGTTGGGGTGGGTGCGATGGGTTCAGTGGTACATGGCTTCAATCTGGGCCGCGTACTTCTGTTCCACCAGCTTGCGCTTGAGTTTCATGGTGGGGGTGAGCTCTTCATCCTCGGCGGTCAACTGGGTTTCCAGCAGAAAGAACTTTTTGAGTTGTTCAACCCGGGCAAACTTTTGGTTCACCCGGTCGAGCTCGGATTGGATCAGGGCCTGCACTTCGGGCGTGCGGGTCAGGGATGCGTAGTTGCTGAAGGGGACGTCAGCGTCCTGGGCAAATTTCTCGACGTTCTCCTGGTCGATCATGATGATGACGGTGAGGTACGGGCGCTTGTCGCCAATGACCACCGCGTCGGTGATGTAGGGCGAGAACTTCAGGTCGTTCTCCAGCTCGCTGGGCGTGATGTTCTTGCCGCCGGCGGTGATGATGATGTCCTTCATCCGGTCGGTGATGCGGAAGAAACCATCGGCATCCACCACCCCGACGTCGCCCGTGTGCAGCCAGCCGTCCTTGTCGATGGTCTCGGCTGTCTTCTCGGGCAGGTTCAGGTAGCCGGCAAACACGTTCTTGCC
>JAVBYK010000423.1 GCA_030824095.1 bacterium | reverse complement strand
CAAATTCCCCCGGGTTGCAGGGGGGCGTGAAGAGGCAATACGCTAAAGTGCTATTTCGCACTTCAACTACAAAGGGTCGATATGAATTTCAAGAACTTGGCACGCTTGACACTATTGGGCGCCGCGATGGCAGCGAGTTTCCACGTGGCCGCCGAGCCGGCCATCGTGTTCGATATGGGCGGCAAGTTTGACAAGTCCTTCAATGAAGCCGCCTACCGCGGCATGGAGCAGTGGAAGAAGGAAAGCGGCAAGCCCTATCTGGAGTTTGAGATTTCCAACGAATCCCAACGCGAGCAGGCCATCCGGCGCATGGCCGAGCGCGGCGCCAGCCCCATCATCGGCATTGGCTTTGGCCAGGCGTCCGGAATTGAGAAAATCGCCAAGGAATTCCCCAAGCTGCATTTCGCCATCATCGATATGGTGGTGAACCAGCCCAATGTGCAGTCCGTGGTGTTCAAGGAGCATGAAGGCAGCTTCCTGGTGGGTGCCATGGCAGCAATGGCCAGCAAGACCGGCAAGGTGGGCTTCGTGGGTGGCATGGACATCCCGCTGATCCGCAAGTTCCAGTGTGGCTACGAGCAGGGCGCCAAGTACGCCAATCCCAAGGCCGAGGTGTTTGCCAACATGACCGGAACCACCGGCGCCGCCTGGAGTGACCCGGCCCGCGGTGGTGAATTGGCGCGTGCCCAGTTTGCCAAGGGTGCGGATGTGGTGTTTGCCGCTGCCGGTGGCACCGGCATGGGTGTCTACCAGGCGGCCAAGGACAGTGGCAAGCTGGCCATTGGTGTGGACAGCAACCAGAATCACCTGCAGCCCGGCACCATGTTGACCTCGATGATCAAGAAGGTGGACGTGGCCGTGTACAACGTGGCCAAGGGCCACAAGGCCGGCGTCTCGGTGCTGGGCCTGAAGGAAGGCGGCGTCGATTATGCGCTGGATGACAACAACGCCAAGCTGGTCAGCGCCGACATGAAGAAGAAGGTGGACGCTATCAAGGCCGACATCATCAGCGGCAAGATCAAGGCGGCTGACTACATGGCAGACAACGCCTGCAAATACTGATGGAAGGCCCAGCCGTGACTGCGGCCCCAGCGGTCCGCATGACCGGTATTCACAAGCAGTTTGGGGCGGTTGCCGCCAATGCGGATGTGAACCTGTGTGTACAGGTCGGCACGGTGCATGGTCTGGTGGGTGAAAACGGAGCCGGGAAAAGCACGCTGATGTCGGTGCTGTACGGTTTTTACGAGGCCGACAGGGGTGCCATCGAGGTCTTTGGCCAAGCCGCCACCATCCGCAATGCCGATGACGCCATTGCTCTGGGCATTGGCATGGTCCACCAGCACTTCATGCTGGTGGATACGCTGACTGCGCTGGAAAATGTGATGCTGGGGGCTGAGCCCCACTGGCTGTTGCGCCAAGCCGACGCCCAAGTGCGCAGCAAGCTCAGCGCGTTGATGCAGTCCACGGGTCTGCATGTGGAACTGGATGCGCTGGTCTCGGATCTGCCCGTGGGCGACCGCCAGCGGCTGGAGATTCTGAAAACCCTGTACCGCGGTGCCAAGGTGTTGATCCTGGATGAGCCGACTGCGGTGCTGACACCGCAGGAAACGGAGCAGTTGTTTGACGTACTGCGCCTGTTGCGCCAGCAGGGCACCACCATCATCCTGATCACCCACAAACTCAAGGAAGTGATGCGCCTGTGCGACCATGTGACCATCATGCGTGCCGGGCGCGTCGTACACGAGATGCCGATTGCCCAGGCCTCCATCGAAGGTCTGGCCGAGGCCATGGTGGGGCGCAAGGTGCACATGGGGCGCGTGCAGGAAGACACCGTGGCGCCGGGTGCGGTGCTGCTGCAGGCCACCGGCATCGAGGCCCGGGACGCCCTCAATGTGGTGCGCCTGCATGACCTGAATCTGACGCTACGCAGCGGCGAAATCGTCGGTGTGGCCGGCGTATCGGGCAATGGACAGAGCGAGCTGCTGGATGTGCTGTCGGGGTTGCTGCAACCGACCCAGGGGCAACTGGAGCTGGGCGGCCAAGGCTTTGAAGCCGGAGCCTGGGTGGACCCGCAAACGGCCCGCACGTTGGGCCTGGCCCATGTGCCGGAAGACCGCCATGCCCGCGCCATGGTGATGGATTTCGTGGCCTGGGAATCCGCCGTGCTGGGGTATGACGGGCTCCCGGCCTATGCCCGCGGCGGCTGGATGAAGCACGATGACATGCGCGCGGCAACGAACACGATGATGGAGCGTTTTGACGTGCGCCCGCGTGACCCGGAACTGCTCAGTCGGAGTTTCTCCGGCGGCAACCAGCAAAAGCTGGTCTTGGCCCGCGAACTGGGCCAGGCGCCCAAGGTGCTGCTGGTGGGACAGCCGACCCGCGGGGTGGACATTGGCGCCATCGAGTTCATTTACAGCCAGCTGCGTGCCATGCGTGATGCTGGTTGTGCCGTGCTGGTGGTATCCAGCGAGCTGGATGAGATTCTGGCGTTGTCCAACCGTGTCGTGGTCATGAACCAGGGTCGGGTCGCTGGCGAACTGGCCATTGACGCATGCACCGAGGCCAAGCTGGGCCTGCTGATGGTGGGGGAACCCGCATGAGCGCAGCGTCCCATAGCTTGCCGCGCTGGGCGGACCTGTTGCTGCTCCCGGTGGTGTGCCTGGCGGTGGCCCTGCTGGCCGCAGCGGGCGTCGTGGCCCTGGTCGGGCAAAACCCGGTGGAAGTCATCACGGTGCTGGTGCACGGTGCGTTTGGCACAGCACGGGGCTTCAGCTACACGCTGTATTACGCGACCACCTTTGTCTTCACCGGCCTGGCCGTGGCCGTGGCCTTCCACGGCGGTTTGTTCAATATTGGTGGAGAAGGGCAGGCCATTCTGGGCGGGTTGGGCACTGGGCTGGTGGCGCTGTGGTGGTCGGCCTTTTTGCCAGCGTGGGTCATGCTGCCGCTGATGGTGATGGCCGGTGCGCTGTTTGGCATGGCCTGGGCATCGGTGCCGGCCTATCTGCAGGCCTACCGGGGCAGCCATGTGGTCATCACCACCATCATGTTCAATTTCATCGCCAGCACCTTGTTGGTGTACCTGCTGGTGAACCACCTGCGCCCGGCAGGGGCCATGTCGGTGGAGAGTGTGGCGTTCGCCGATTCGGCCAAATTGCCGGGCATGCACGAGGCACTGGCCTGGATCGGTGTGGAGTGGCCGGCGTCGCCGCTGAACCTGAGCCTGGTGCTGGCGGCGCTGGCCGCAGTCGGTGTGTATTTTTTCCTGTGGCGCACCCGTGGTGGCTACCACCTGCGTGCAGTGGGGTCAAGCCCGGGGGCGGCAGAGTATGCCGGCATTCGCCCGCAGCGTCAGGTCATGGTGGCAATGGCTATTTCCGGCGCACTGGCCGGCATGGTCGGCATGAATGAAATTGCTGGCGTGCACGGCAAGTTACTGCTGGAGTTTGTCAGCGGCGCCGGCTTCACCGGTATCGCCGTGGCGCTGATGGGGCGCAACCACCCGGTGGGCATTGTGCTGGCCAGCATCCTGTTTGGCGCGCTGTTCCAGGGAGGTGCCGAGGTGGCGTTTGAGGTGCGGGGATTCAGTCGCGACATGGTGGTCATGCTGCAAGGTTTCATCGTGCTGTTTTCGGGGGCGATGGCCTACGTCATTGCGCCCATGCTGGCCTGGGTGCTAGTCATGCTGCGGCGCCTGCCGCCGCAGCGCAAACAACCGGGAGCAGCCCATGGATGAAGCCTTGTTGGGAACCATGCTGGCGTCCACACTGCGCCTGGCCACACCGCTGATCTTTTGCGCCCTGGCGGGTCTGTTTTCCGAGCGCTCTGGGGTGGTGGACATTGGCCTGGAGGGCAAGATGCTGTTTGCCGCCTTTGCCGCAGGGGCTGCCGGTGCTGCGTCAGGCTCGACCACGTTGGCCATGCTGGCGGCCATCGGCATTGCGGTGTCGTTGTCGTGGATGCACGGCCTGGCCTGTGTCAGCCACCAGGGGGACCAGGTGGTGTCGGGCGTGGCCATCAACATCATCGCCTCGGGGCTGACGGTCGTGCTGGGCATTGCCTGGTTTGCGCAGGGTGGGCAAACACCGCCCGTGACCGCCGGGGTCCGCATCCAGCCGATGTTTGCGCAATGGACGGCGGGGCTTGCCGGGATACCGTGGATCGGCGCGCTGCTCGGTGAAGGGCTGCTGGGACACAACGCGCTGGTGTACCTAGCGCTGGCCCTGGTGCCCGCAACCTGGTGGGTATTGTTCCGCACCCGCTTTGGCCTGCGCTTGCGTGCCGTGGGCGAGAACCCGCAGATGGTGGATGCAGCCGGTGTGTCGGTCACCCGCCTGCGCTATACCGCGCTGACCCTCAATGGTCTGTTGTGCGGCCTGGCCGGCAGCTACCTGGTGCTGGCCCAAAGCGCCAGTTTTTCACCCAATATGACGGCAGGGCGCGGTTTCATGGCGCTGGCGGCGCTGATCTTTGGTCGCTGGTATCCGGTGGGGGCGTTGTGGGCCTGCCTGCTGTTCGGCTTTCTGGATGCTGCGGCTATTCGTCTGCAAGGCGCGCATTTGCCTCTGCTGGGTGAGGTGCCGGTGCAGGCCATACAGGCCCTACCGTACGTGCTGACCGTGGTGCTGCTGGCCGGCTTTATCGGCAAGGCGGTGGCGCCACAAGCCCTGGGTCGGCCCTATACAAAAGAACGCTAAGGGTAAACACTGCTAGAGTTCAGGGCTCTGGAGAACCTATGAAGCGACTTTTTTCCACTTTATTGCTGTCCGTATCCCTGGGCGCATGGGCGCAGGGTAAACCGATCAAGATTGGTGAAATCAACAGCTATTCCAGCATGCCGCAGTTCACCACGCCTTACAAGCAAGGCTGGCAACTGGCGGTGGAAGAGATCAACGCCAAGGGCGGCCTGTTGGGGCGCAAGGTGGAAGTCATCGCACGGGACGACGCCGGCAAGCCCGAAGAAGCGTTACGCCACGCCATTGAACTCACGTCCAACGAACATGTGGACGTGCTAGCTGGCGGCTTTTTGTCGAATGTGGGGCTGGCGTTGGCCGACCATGCGCTCAAAAACAGGCGACTGTTCGTCGCCAGCGAGCCTTTGACCGACGCCATCGTCTGGGACAAGGGCAACCGCTACACCTTCCGTCTGCGCCCCAGCACCTATATGCAGGCCGCCATGCTGGTGGAAGAGGCGGCCAAGTTGCCCGCCAAACGCTGGGCCACCATTGCCCCCAACTACGAATACGGGCAGAGCGCAGTGACCAGCTTCAAGGAGCTGCTCAAGGCGCGGCGGCCTGACGTGGAGTTCGTGGCCGAACAATGGCCGGCTCTGGGCAAGCTCGACGCAGGCAGTACCTTGCAGGCAGTGACCCAGGCCAAGCCAGACGCCATTTTCAATGTCACCTTTGGCGCGGACCTGGCCAAACTGGTGCGCGAGGGCAATCAGCGCAATGTGTTTCCCAAGACACCCGTGGTCTCCATGCTCTCCGGTGAACCGGAATACCTGGATGTGCTCAAGGATGAAACGCCCAAGGGCTGGATCGTGACCGGCTACCCCTGGGACCAGATCGACACGCCCGAGCACGCCTCCTTTGCTGCCAACTACTACAAAAAGTTCAATGAAAACCCCAAGGTGGGGTCGGTCGTGGGCTATGCGACCATGCAAGCCATCTTTGCCGCGATTGCCAAGGCCAAGAGCACCGACAACGAAAAACTGGTTGCAGCCATGCGGGGTTTGAAGTTTGTCACCCCGTTTGGCCCGGCCGAATTCCGGGCGCTGGACCACCAGTCCACCATGGGTGCCTTTGTCGGCAAACTGGAGTTGCGCGGGCAAAAAGGCACCATGGTGCAATGGCGCTACGCCGATGGCAAGAACTACCAGCCACAGGACAGCTATGTGCGAGCCAAGCGTCCCGTTGCGGCCATGCAATAGGTTTGCTACAGCATGTCATCCATCATCTGGGT
>JAVBYK010000199.1 GCA_030824095.1 bacterium | reverse complement strand
CTGCGGGCGCTCACGCCACGGCAGATCGCCGTGCTGGAGCGCAGTGTGGAACTGCTGCCGCTGGAGGTGCCGACCATTGAACTGGCCGGCGGCTCGGTGCGCTGCATGCTGGCCGGCATCCACCTCCAACCACGCCTGCGGGCGCGGGAGATGGCGGCCTATTCGAACGACGGTGTTTCCGGCTTGACCACCGGTTTGCCCGCCGCCGCCCAGGCATCAAAGCCACCAGCGATGGACTGCACATTGATGTAACCCATGTCCAGCAGCGCCGCCGCCGCCAGCGCGGCACGGCCACTGGTCTTGCAATACAGCACGACCTTGGTGTTGCGGGACTCCAAAGCGGGGTTGGCGCTGAACTTGAACTCCAGCAAGCCGCGCGAGATGTGGACGGCGCCGGCCAGATGGCCGGCCGTGTATTCATCGGCCTCGCGCACATCGACCAGCACGTCGGCGTCGCGGATGGCCTGCTCGGCGTTGTCCAGGCTCACCTCGTGAACGCGGGACTTGGCGATGGCGACGAGGTCGTGGGCGGTTTTCATGCAAGGCTCCTTGTTGAATTTACTACTAAATTGATAGCATAATGCGCTTATTCTACGAGGGCTAGAGGCCAATTTGGCTCATAAGCGCTGCCCCAACCAGCGGGTCACATGGGCCAGCCCCTGGTGGCCAGGCCCTTCGGCCAGCTGAACCTCGCCATGCCAGGACAGCTCACAGCGCAGCAGTCCGGCAAAGTCCGCATCCAGCAAAGCGGGCGTGTACAGCATGTCCACATCCCTGGGGCCACCACTGCTGTGGGCGAGTTGCTCCGGGTGAAAGGCCTCCAGCAGGATCCAGCCGCCTGCGCGCAGGCCCTGTGCCAGGCGCCGGTGCGCGGCTTGGCGGATGGCACTCGGCAAGTGGGTGTAGACCAGCACGACGGCATCCAGCGTCGCGGCGGTGGGCGCCCAGTCGGCCAGATCGACCAGCTCGGTGGTCAGTGCCACGCCGCGGCTGGCCGCCAGCGCCTGCGCCTTTTGCAGGCCCACGGCGGAATAGTCCACGGACGTGACGCGGTGGCCCTGCCCGGCCAGCCAGACACCATTGCGCCCCTCGCCGTCGCCCGGCACCAGGACGCGGCTGGCCGGAGCCAGGCGTGCTGCCTGCTGGCACAGGAAGGCATTGGGTTCAGTGCCGTATTTGTAGCCCGGCTCGGCAAATCGTTGGTCCCAGAAGTTCATGCCGTCATGGTATGGGGTCAGCGCGGCACGATGAAGACAGCCTTCTCGACCAGCTTGCCGATGTCGCTCTTGGCGGCAATCTCGAAGTGAATGGTGTGGGAGCCCGGCTGGGCGCCTTCCATCGGTCCCTGCACCCGCACGGCCACCCAGCGTGCCTGGGTGGAGGCAATCTCGATGTCGTTCTCGGACACCACTTGCAGACCCGGCATGCCGGTCACGGAGATATGGAACTGCTGGGTGGCCTCGGTGGCGTTCATGATCTGCAGGCGGAACACGTTTTCGATCTGTCCACCGTCGGCAATGCGGGCCAGGGCGCCACGGTCGCGCACCACATCCACCTTGAACGGGATGCGCAGCGTCAGACTCACTGCCATGGCGGTAACCACCACACCCAGGATGGCGGTGTAAACCAGCACCCGGGGCCGCAGCACGTGGCGCAGGGTCTGGGACTGCGTCCAGTGCTGGTTCATGGCGTTTTGCGTGGAGTACTTGACCAGCCCACGGGCGTAGCCGACCTTGTCCATCACGGTGTCGCACACGTCGGCGCAGGCGCCGCAGCCAATGCACTCGTACTGCAGGCCCTTGCGGATGTCGATACCGGTGGGGCAGACCTGCACGCACAGGCTGCAGTCCACACACGCACCCAGGCCCAGTGCCACGGGGTCGGCCTTCTTGGAGCGCGCACCTCGGGGCTCGCCGCGCTCGGCGTCATAGGACACGATCAGCGTGTCCTTGTCGAACATGGCGCTCTGGAAACGGGCGTAGGGGCACATGTACTTGCAGACCTGCTCGCGCATGAAGCCGGCCATGCCGTAGGTGGCAAAGCCGTAGAAGAAGGTCCAGAACATTTCCCACGAACTCAGTTCCCAGCGGACGAACTCGCCGGCCAGCTGGTGGATCGGGGTGAAGTAGCCCACGAAGGTGAACCCGGTGATCAGGGCCACGCCCAGCCACATGGCGTGCTTGCCTGCCTTGCGGCCAATCTTCTCGGCGTTCCAGGGGCCGGTATCGCGGCGCATGCGGGCCGCACGGTCACCCTCGGCCAGCTTTTCCAGCCACAGGAAGATTTCGGTGTACACCGTCTGCGGGCAGGCGTAGCCGCACCACAGGCGCCCGGCCACCGCTGTAAACAGGAACAGCGAATAGGCCGAGATCACCAGGATGCCGGTCAGGTAGATGAAGTCCTGCGGGTACAGCACCAGGCCAAAGATGTAGAAGCGCCGCGCACCCAGGTCAAACAGCACGGCCTGGCGCTGGCCCCACTCCAGCCAGGGCAGACCGTAGAAGATGATCTGGGTAACCCAGACCATGATCCAGCGCCATTTGGAAAACAGACCGGTCACGCTGCGCGGATAGATCTTCTGGTGGGCCTGGTACAGCGACACCACTTCCGCATCGGCGCCCGGCGGCGGCTCAATCGGGCTCTTGTCCTTGGATTCGACGATGGGAATGATGACCCGACCTTTTTCGGTGGAGTTGTTCACGGTGGTTTCCTTAGGTGTCATGTGATTCAGCAAACACCCTGGCCGGGTGTGTTGACCATGTGGTCCGCAATCTGGGAGAAGGTCGTGATCAGGTGGGTGCGGAAAGCCTCATCGGCCACCTGTTCGCTCAGCGCCTGGCTCATGCACAGCATCCACTCATTGCGCTCGGCCGGGCCGACTGCGTAGGGGTTGTGGCGCATGCGCAGACGCGGGTGCCCTTTTTTCTGTACATACAGATCCGGGCCGCCAAACCAGCCCGACAGAAACTCGAACAGGCTGTTGGCACTGCCGTTCAGGTCGTCCGGGTGCAGGCGGCGCACGCGGTAGGCCTCGGGCAGTTCATCCATCAGCGCGTAGAAGCGCTGCACCAGGCGGCGGACGCCCTCGGCGCCGCCCAGACGCTCGTAAGGCGTGACGCGGGTGGTGGGAGGAGTAGCGGTGGCAGTGGTCATATCAGTGTGTTGCATAGTCAAATCTGGGTGCCTCTGCACTCTGGCGCAGGGCGGCGGCGCGGGTCAGAAATTCGTCGCGCGACAGGCCGGCGAAGAACGGATGCCAGCGGCGCTGCTCCAGCACGGTGCTCACGGCCCGCGCACTGCGCGCATGGCCGGCAAACAGCAGGGTCTCGTCGGGCAACGTGAACACACTCTGGCGCACGCTGTCCCACAGCGCCTCGGGCTCGGCGGGATAGGGCTGGTGCGGACAGGCATCCACCGCCAGCAGGCCACCGCAGAACAAGCGGTCGCGCCAGGCAAAACTGCGGCACCCCCCGGTATGCCCGGGTGTGGCCAACACCACCACCATTTCGCACCCAAAGGCGAGCATATCGCCATGCTCTGCGGCGTGCACGCCGGTTGCCGCTTGACCCTGCACCATGGGTGCCCCCAGACGCGTCAGCAGCGCTGGCTCCTGCGGCATATCGCCATCATGGTGGTGGGTTCGCAGCACCCAACGCAGACGCAGGCCCCGCTCGGCCAACAATGACTGCCAGAGGGGCAGGTCCCGCCCGCGGGGGTCCACCAACACGGCCTCGCGGGCGTCGGCATCGGCCAGCAGATAGCTCAGCTCGCCACTGGATTCGTCGTGCAGGATGCGGAAATACATGGTGGGTCAGGCTTGGGTGGATGCGTCTTCGCCAATCAGCAGACGGGTATCACTCAGGTAGCGGTGCGGCGGCACTTCCAGGTTGGTGGGCGCCGGCTTGTTCTGGAACACCCGCCCGGCCAGATCGAACGTGGACCCATGGCAGGGGCAGAAGAAGCCGCCATGCCAGTCCTCGCCCACACTGGGGTTGCTGGTGCCTTGGGCCACGGGGTTGGGCGAGCAGCCCAGGTGGGTGCAAATACCGATGCCGACAAACACTTCGGGCCGGATGGAGCGCATGGCATTGCGCGCGTAGGCCGGCTGCTGCTCGCGCCGGGACAGGGGATCGACCAGCCGCGCATCCGGCTGGGCCAGCGCCGCCACCATGTCCGGGGTGCGGCGCATGATCCAAACCGGCTTGCCACGCCACTCGACGGTCTTGATGGCGCCGGGCGCCAGGTCGGCAATGTCCACTTCGACGCTGGCGCCGGAAGCCCGGGCGCGTTCGCTGGGTGCGAAGCTGGTGACAAAAGGCACGGCCGTGGCTGCCAAGCCTGCCCCGGCAGTCGCCGCCGTCAGCAAGACCATGCGCCGACGGTGGGCGTCGCCGTCCATACCATCTGCAATCGGAGCAGGCATACCGGCAAACGGGGGCATTGGTGTCATGGTGGCTTTCTGTGGGCGAACCGGGAGTGGTCGCAACCTCTATTTACAAGAACCATGCCACCCTTGCCGCGAATCAATTTTCTTTGAAATCAAGGACTTACAGAACCACAGATACCGCTGCCCACCGGATCGCCCGGGCGTGACTGCCATATTTGACAGTCACGATGGCAGTCGTGGCAGACAATTTGGCAGCTTTCGCCTACACTGGCCGCCATGAGCGAAGCCATTGCACAACCCCTGCCGGAACTGGTGTCCTACCTGGAAGGCCTGGCCGAGCCGCACATCCTGTTTGACGCGCGCTACCGCATCCTGGCCGCCAACGCGGCCTACCGGCGCCAGTTCAGCCCCGAGCGCAGCGTGCTCGGGCGCACCTGCTATGAGGTGTCGCACCACTTTCATGTGCCCTGCGACCAGGCCGGCGAGTCTTGCCCGCTGGTGCAGGCGCGCGAGTCCGGCCAGCGCGAGCGCGTGCTGCACCTGCACCATACGCCCAAGGGTGAGGAATACGTCAACATCGAACTCTCGCCGCTGCGCGACGCCAGCGGCGAGCAGGCCTTCTTTGTGGAGCGCATGGAGCCGCTGCAGGTGGCCCATGGCCAGCCCGAGGCGCAAAGCCTGATCGGCCGGGCGCCGGCCTTCCAGCGCATGCTCGCACTGGTGGCCCGCGTGGCGCCAGCCCAGGCCTCGGTGCTGCTGCTGGGCGAGTCGGGCACCGGCAAGGAACTGGTGGCCAAGGCCGTGCACGAGGCCAGTCCGCGCGCCAACCGGGCCCTGGTGGCGGTAGACTGCTCCAGCCTGCCGGAGAACCTGTTCGAATCCGAACTGTTCGGCCACGAGCGCGGCGCCTTCACCGGCGCCACCGCCGCCAAGGGCGGCCTGGTGGAGGCGGCCAGTGGCGGAACGCTGTTTCTGGACGAGGTAGGCGACATCCCCTTGAGCATGCAGGTCAAGTTGCTGCGCCTGCTGGAGAGCGGCACCTACCGGCGCGTGGGCAGCACCGAACTGCGCCACGCCGACATCCGCGTGGTGGCCGCCACGCACCGCGACCTGGACCGCATGGTGGCAGAAGGGCGTTTCCGCGAGGACCTGTACTACCGCATCAGCACCTTCCCCATCCACCTGCCGGCCCTGCGCGAACGGCGCGACGACATTGCCCTGCTAGCCGGTGCCCTGCTGATGCGGGTGGCCCCCAAGCGCACGCTGCAGTTGGCACCCGAGGCCCTGGCCCTGCTGCAGGGTTGCGACTTCCCCGGCAATGTGCGCGAGCTGCGCAACCTGCTGGAGCGCGCCGCGCTGCTGTGCGATGGCCCGGTGATCAGCGAAACCCATGTGCAGCAGGCGCTGCAGTCCGGTCGCAAAGCCAGCCCGGCACCAGCGCCGGCCAGCACCGCACCCGCGTCCCTGCAACGCCTGCAGGACCAGGCCCTGCAGGCCATCGTGGCCAACCACACCGGCAGCCGCGCCGAGCTGGCGGCGCAGTTGGGCATCAGCGAACGCTCGCTGTACCGCAAGCTGCAGACCCTGGCGAAATCCCGCTAGACGGCAGCACAGCCGCACCAAACGGCGATA
>JAVBYK010000358.1 GCA_030824095.1 bacterium | reverse complement strand
ACCGAGGCGGCGCTGCGCGCCTCCGAAGTTTTCGCCAAGAGCACGATTGATGCGGTCGCCTCGCATATCTGCGTGTTGGACAAGGATGGACTCATCATCGCGGTGAACCAGGCCTGGCGCAATTTCCAGATTCAGAACGACCCGCAGGCCGAGGCACACCACTACGCCATCGGCACCAACTACCTGGAGGTCTGCGATACGGCAACCGGAGCCTGGTCCGAGGAAGCCCAACCGGTTGCCACGGGCATTCGCCAGGTGGCCAGTGGTGCGCGCGAGGAGTTCACGCTGGAATACCCCTGCCACGGCCCGGGCGCGCAACAGTGGTTCATGGCCCGTGTCACGCGGTTTCGGGGAGACAGCGGCAATGTGGTGATAGCCCATGCCAACATCACCGAGCGCAAACTGGCCGAACTCAAGCTGCAGTTGGCCGCCAACGTGTTCACCCACGCCCGCGAGGGCATCATGATCACCGATGGCGATGGCACCATCGTGGATGTCAACGAGACCTTCACCCGCATCACCGGCTACAGCCGCCAGGAAGCAGTAGGCAACAACCCGCGCATGCTCAAATCGGGGCGGCAGGGCAAAGACCACTATGCAACCATGTGGGGCGCGCTGATCCAGCACGGCCACTGGTATGGCGAGGTATGGAACCGGCGCAAGAGTGGCGAGATCTTTGCCGAAATGCAAACCGTCAGCGCCGTACGGGACGCGCAGGGCCGAACGCAGTACTACGTGGCCCTGTTCAGCGACATCACGTCCATGAAGGAGCACGAACAACAGTTGGAGCGCATTGCGCACTACGACGCACTGACCCACCTGCCCAACCGCGTGCTGCTGGCTGACCGACTGCAGCAGGCCCTTTTCCAAAGCCAGCGACGCAAACATTCCCTGGCCGTGGTGTTTCTGGACCTGGACGGTTTCAAGGCCGTCAACGACAACCATGGCCACGACATGGGCGATGCACTGCTCATCGCCGTTGCCCAGCGACTCAAGGCCGCGATGCGCGAGGGCGACACCCTGGCCCGCATTGGCGGCGACGAGTTTGTGGCGGTGCTGGTCGATCTGGAACACGGCGATGACTGTGTGCCGGTGCTCACGCGCATGCTGGAGGCGGCCTCCGAGCCGGTTATCGTGGGCAGCACCGTGTTGCGGGTCTCCGCCAGCATGGGTGCCACGCTGTACCCACAGGACGGCTCCGACGCCGACCTGCTGATGCGCCACGCCGACCAGGCCATGTATGCGGCCAAGCACTCCGGCAAGAACCGCTACCACCTGTTCGACGTCGTGCAGGACGCAGCCATCCAGACCCAGCGGGACAGCCTGGAACGCATCCGCCTGGCACTGGCGCAGCGGGAATTTGTGTTGCACTACCAGCCCAAGGTGAACATCCGCACCGGTCAGGTCATTGGCACCGAGGCGCTGATCCGCTGGCAACACCCGGAGCGCGGTCTGCTGATGCCGGCCGAGTTCTTGCACGACATCGACGACGATCCCGTCAGCATTGAACTGGGCGAATGGGTCATCGACACCGCGCTGACGCAATTGGGGGCCTGGCAATCGGCCGGGCTGAACCTGCCGGTGAGCGTCAACCTGGGCGCACGCCAGTTGCAGGAGCCAGGCTTTGTCGCACGGCTGCAAGAACTGCTGGCGGCACACCCCGATGTGCAGCCCGGCAAGCTGGAGCTGGAGTTGCTGGAGACCAGCGCGCTGGAAGACATTGAACAGGTCTCCGAGGTCATGCACACCTGCCGCCTTCTGGGCGTGCGCTTTGCGCTGGACGACTTTGGCACCGGTTACTCGTCGCTCACCCACCTCAAGCGCCTGCCGGCCGAAATGCTGAAGATCGACCAGAGTTTTGTGCGCGACATGCTGACCAGCCCCGATGACCTGGCCATTGTCCAGGGTGTCATCGGCCTGGCGGCAGCATTTCACCGTGATGTCATCGCCGAAGGGGTGGAGTCCCAGGCCCATGGCGCACTGCTTCTGTCGCTGGGCTGCGAGCTGGCGCAGGGCTATGGCATCGCCCGGCCCATGCCAGCGTCCCTCCTTCAGGGCTGGATCAGCCGCTGGCACGCCGAGCGGACCTGGCTGGCCTGATCGGACACGGTCGCGCCGCAGGGCCGGCAACATGAGAAAATAGCGGGTTATTCAAGAATTCACCGTTTAGGACCCGCACCATGGAAGCAGAACGCATCAACCTCATTGGCACCCAACTCACGGACCTGTCCGCCAGGACCCAAGAGTTACGGGGGTATCTTTGACTACGATGCCAAGCATGAACGCCTGCGCACTGTCAACGCATCGCTAGAGGACCCCGGCGTCTGGAACGACCCCAAGAAGGCCCAGGAACTGGCCAAGGAAAAGAAGGCGCTGGAAGGCGTGGTCCTGACCATCGAAAACCTGGAGCGCGAACTCTCCGACAACCTCGAACTGTTCGAGATGTCCAAGGAAGATGGCGACGAAGCCGGTCTGATCACGATTGAAGGCGAGACGGAGAAGCTGTCCTCCATCATCAAGGACCTCGAATTCCGCCGCATGTTCAACAATCCCGCAGACCCCCTGCCCTGCTTCCTGGACATCCAGGCCGGCGCCGGTGGCACCGAGGCCTGCGACTGGGCCAGCATGCTGCTGCGTCAGTACCTGAAGTACGCCGAGCGCAAGGGCTTCAAGACCACGATTGAAGACGAGACGGCGGGCGACACCGCCGGCATCAAGGGCGCCACCATCAAGATCGAAGGCGAATACGCCTTTGGCCTGCTGCGCACCGAGACCGGCGTGCACCGCCTGGTGCGCAAGTCACCGTTCGACTCGTCGGGCGGCCGCCACACCTCGTTTGCGTCGGTGTTTGTCTATCCCGAAATCGATGACTCCATAGAGATCGACATCAACCCCAGCGACGTGCGCACCGACACCTTCCGCGCATCCGGCGCCGGCGGCCAGCACATCAACAAGACCGACTCGGCCGTGCGCCTGACCCACATCCCCACCGGTATCGTGGTGCAGTGCCAGGACGGCCGCAGCCAGCACAGCAACCGCGATGTGGCATGGAAGCGCCTGCGAAGCCGCCTGTACGACCACGAGATGCGCAAGCGCCAAGCCGAACAGCAGAAGCTGGAAGACTCCAAGACCGATGTGGGCTGGGGCCACCAGATTCGCTCGTATGTGCTGGACAACAGCCGCATCAAGGACCTGCGCACCAACGTCGAAGTCTCTGCCACCCAGAAGGTGCTGGACGGCGACCTGGATGTATTTATTGAAGCTTCCCTGAAGCAAGGAGTTTGACGATGACCCGTGAAGGCCACGCCACCGTGATCAACCGCGCCGACTACAGCGCCCCCGCATTCTGGATCGACACCGTCGATCTGAGTTTCGACCTTGATCCGGCCAAAACCCGCGTCCTCAACAAGATGACGTTGCGCCGCAACCCGGACGTGGCGGCCCAGCCGCTCACGCTGGATGGCGAAGAGTTGAACCTGGCCCGCGTGCTGGTCAATGGCCAGGGCACGTCCTTCAAGATGGAGGGTGAGCGCCTGGTGCTGGAGAACCTGCCCGAAGGCACCGAACCCTTTGCGCTGGAAATCTTCACCACCTGCGCGCCCGTCAAGAACACCAAGCTGTCGGGCCTGTACGTCAGCCAGGATTCGTTCTTCACGCAATGCGAGGCCGAGGGCTTTCGCCGCATCACCTATTTCCTGGACCGCCCCGATGTGATGGCCAGCTACACGGTGACGCTGCGTGCCGACAAGGCCAAGTACCCGGTGCTGCTCTCCAACGGTAACCTGGTCGACAGCGGTGATCTGGACGATGGCCGCCACTTTGCCAAATGGGTCGACCCGCACAAGAAGCCCAGCTACCTGTTCGCCCTGGTGGCGGGCCAACTGGTGGCGCGCGAACAGCGCATCACCAGCCGCGCCGGCAAGGACCATTTGCTGCAGGTGTTTGTGCGCCCCGGCGACCTGGACAAGACCGAGCACGCGATGAACTCCCTGATGGCCTCCGTGGCCTGGGACGAGGCCCGCTTTGGTCTGCCGCTGGACCTGGAACGCTTCATGATCGTCGCCACCAGCGACTTCAACATGGGCGCCATGGAAAACAAGGGCCTGAACATCTTCAACACCAAGTACGTGTTGGCCAACCAGGCCACCGCCACCGATGTGGACTACGCCAACATCGAGAGCGTGGTCGGCCACGAATACTTCCACAACTGGACCGGCAACCGCATCACCTGCCGCGACTGGTTCCAGCTGAGCCTGAAGGAAGGCCTGACCGTGTTCCGCGACCAGGAATTCAGCCAGGATCTGTGTGGCGATGCATCGGCCCGCGCGGTCAAACGCATCGAAGACGTGCGCGTGCTGCGCACCGCCCAGTTCCCCGAGGATGCCGGCCCCATGGCGCACCCGGTGCGCCCGGACAGCTACATCGAAATCAACAACTTCTACACCGTCACCATCTACGAAAAGGGTGCCGAGGTGGTGCGCATGATGCAAACCCTGGTGGGCCGCGACGGCTTCGCCAAGGGCATGAAGCTGTATTTCGAGCGTTTCGACGGCCAGGCCGTGACCTGCGACGACTTCGCCCAGAGCATGGCGGACGCCAATCCGGAGTCCAGTCTGGCGCACCTGCTGCCCCAGTTCAAGCTCTGGTACAGCCAGGCCGGAACACCCCATCTGGGTGCCAGCGGCAGCTACGACGCCACCGCACAGACCTACACGCTGTCGTTCACACAGACCTGCGCGCCCACCGCCGGCCAGAGCGACAAGCAGCCGTTTGTGATTCCCGTCCTGCTGGGTCTGGTGGGCAGCAGCAGTGGCGCAGCCTTGCCGCTCACGGTACAGGGCAGCACCGACGCAGCCGCCGCCAACCACCTGTTTGTGATGACCGGCGAGACCGCCAGCATCACCTTCACCGGCGTGGCGGAAGAACCCGTGCCATCCATCCTGCGTGGCTTCTCGGCCCCGGTGGTGCTGGACTGCGACTACAGCGATGCGCAACTGCTGGCCCTGCTGGCCAATGACCCCGATCCATTCAACCGCTGGGAAGCCGGTCAACGTCTGGCACTCCGAAGCGCTATTAATTCAATAGCTAATGAATCAGATTCCACGAGGGCTAGCGGCCTGAATGATGCATACCTTTCGGCCATGCGCAGCGTTTTGCGCCATCCCACGCTGGACGCGGCCTTCAAGGAACTGGTGCTGACGCTCCCCAGCGAAACCTATATCGCCGAGCAATTGGACGTGGTGGATCCGCAGCGCATCCACGCCGTGCGCGAAGCCATGCGCATGCAACTGGCCACCGCGCTGCAAGCCGACTGGCAGTGGGCCTTGGAGGCCCACCAGGAAAACGGTGCTTACCGCCCTGATGCCGCGTCCGCAGGCCGCCGTGCACTGGCCGGCATGGCGCTGGCCCAACTGTGCCTGGCCGCCACCCAGAGTGGCGACCCCGTGTGGCCCGGCAAGGCGCTGCAGCGCTTCAAGGATGCCAGCAACATGACCGACCGCGCCAACGCCCTGCAGGCCTTGGTGGGCAGCGGCCACGCCCTGGCGGCACCGGCGCTGGCCCGCTTCCACGCCCTGTTCAAGAACGAAGACCTGGTGCTGGACAAGTGGTTTGCGCTGCAGGCCGGCGCCCCCGACCGGGGTGGCCAGGTGCTGCCGGCGGTGCGCCAGCTGATGGCCCATCCGGACTTCAATATCCGCAACCCGAACCGCGCCCGCAGTGTCATCTTCAGCTACTGCAACGCCAACCCCGGTGGCTTCCACCGCGCGGACGCAGCAGGCTACGTGTACTGGAGCGAACGCGTGGTCGAGCTGGACGGCATCAACCCCCAGGTCGCCGCCCGCCTGGCGCGCGCCCTGGACCGCTGGAAGCGCCTGGCCGAGCCCTACCGCAGTGCTGCGTGCGAAGCGCTGAAGCGCGTGGCCGCCAAGGCCGACCTTTCCAACGACGTGCGCGAAGTGGTAGACCGCGCACTGGCCGACTGACATTCAACGACAAGGAAACCTATGGCTCCCAAAATTTCCCTGACCCGCTACCTGGTTGAAGAACAACGGGTGGACGGTGC
>JAVBYK010000183.1 GCA_030824095.1 bacterium | reverse complement strand
TGCAGCAGTGGCGCGCGCAGTCGGCCCGGTCCTGAATCGCTGCACGGGTACGTAACTTTTGGTAAGACCCGGCGCGCCGGGCCCTTATCCATTTACACACCCTTGCGGTCGGGTGCTGCCATGCCGGATGATGCGCCCATGCGAAACAGCTTTTGGGCCATGCTGGGCCAGGATATCAGCAGCACCCCCGATACCTTTGTTCGGGTGCGTCGGGCGATGCTGGCGCTGATGGAGGATTGCTGCGCCGACAACGCCGAACTCCGCCACAAGCTGACGTTTGCGACGGACATCGATGCCCTGTGGTACCTGCGCTCCAACCTGATGGCCGCCCTTGCCGCGCGCCATGGGGAAGCGGTTGCGCGTGAGCACATTGCGCAGATCACCGCCCTGTTCCGGGGGCGCCAGCCCGGCGGCACGCTGAGGAATGCATAGCCCAAGAGCCCCTGCATGCGGCCAACGCGTTGGCTCCACTAAGATCGGCCCTCCCATCCACGCGGAGTCGATCACCCATGACCACCAGTCTCGGAGCCCGGGCCACCATCCTGTTGCTGCGTCTGATCCGGCGCAAGCGCATCTACGCGTCCAAGCAGGGGCTGACGCAGGGCATCCGGCAAACGCGCCAGGCCGGGCCGGCGCGACCATCGGCGCAGTTGGCGCGCGACCTCCACATTGCGCAGGAGACATTCGCCGGGCAGGATGTCTACCGCCTGCGCTCGAAGCGTCGCGCGCAGTCTCCAGCCCGCATCCTGTACTTCCATGGTGGTGCCTATGTGCGCCCCATCACCACGTTTCATTGGCGTTTTCTGGCGGCGCTGGCGCATGCCACCGGTGGCGAGCTGGTCGTGCCCCTGTATCCGCTGGCACCGGAGAGCCATGGCCTTGCGGCCCTGGACTTTGCCCTGCAGGTGCACCAGCGGGAGTCCGCGCAATCCGGGCATCTGTTCCTGATGGGCGACTCCGCCGGTGGCGGGCTGGCCCTGGCCGTGGCGGCCGCCTTGCGCGACCAGGGCATGGTGGCCGCACGGCGCCTCATCCTGCTCACGCCGTGGGTGGATGTGGAGCTGCCGCACCCGGATGCGCCGGCCATCGAACCACGCGACCCCATGCTGGCCGTCGTCGGTGCCAGGCTGGCGGGGCAGATGTATGCGGGAGCCTTGCCCACGTCGCACCCAGCCATCAGCCCCCTGCGCGGCGCGCTGCACGGGCTGCCGCCGATGACGCTATTTGCCGCCGGGCGCGACATCCTGGGGCCGGACGCGATCGCCTTTGCCGCCAAGGCGCAGGCCCATGGCTGCGAGGTGGACCTGCGCGTGGAGCCCGATATGGTCCACGTCTGGCCGCTGCTGGGCTTTGCCGAGTCACGCCGGGCGGTGGCCGACATGGCAGCGGCCATCCACGTCGCGCTGTCGGATTAGCGCGTGGCTTGCGCCTCGGCCAAAGCTGCCTGGGCGTCCTCCTGCCAGAACGTGGCCGCCGCGTAAAACCCCTCCCACACGCAGCCATTGCATCCGCGCCCGCAGCAGGTGGTGGGCAGGGGCGGTGGTGCGCGCAGAGTGATGCCGGAGGCGGTGGCGCGTTGCGCCAGGTTTTTGAACATGACCTGCGCGGCTTCGGCGGGGGATAGGGCGGAACTGGACATCGACTTCATTTTCTCCTGATTCGTACTACGGAGAATTGGTCTCCAATGCAGTGTCCGGTCTGCCAGAATGTTGAGGCTAATTTGCCAGGGTTTTAGAACTACAGAATCGAAGCGGCAAGACAATTTCAGAGGGACTTAATGAGCAACTTGTGGAGCAGATCCGGTCTTATTGAGCACTTTTTAGTGTTCTCAACATTGCCCTAGCCATCGACATGACCACTGACGATCTTGGCGACTGGCGAATTGAAGCGGTCGCGCGCATTGCGCAGGACGTACCTCCTGCATTTCCTGGCGGCCCGTCGTTCAAGATCGGTGACCGTCTATGCCTTACCACGCTTACCCGTACATCGAAGAACGAGTTGATCGGTTTCACCACTCCAAACGCATCGGCGTTGGCCATGAATGTTGCTTTTGGCGCAGCGAGGAGAGCAGTTGAGTTGAAGGCGCAGTTCTCGTTTAAGTCTGGGCCAAGTCCATTTGGCACCTCGCATTCAGTTGCATCGGATCAAAACGATCTTCTCTTTTCGTTCTTTGAAAACAGCTTGGTGTGCGTCACGTTTAGTTTTCAGGCACTCGAAGCTTTTTGCAACTACTCCATTAGTCGTACTTGGCGAAAGCCTGTCGAGGTAAAGAAAGGGAAAAAGAAGGAAATGTTGCATTACGAGGCAGCGGAGCGTGCGCTATCCACAGAAGACAAATTGAAATTTATTCTTCCGAAGATCTACGACGTTCCTACTCCGTCCGGTAAGGCCATCTGGGAGCGGTTCATCAAGCTCAAGCGAGCCCGTGATGCCTGCGTCCACATTAAGTACCAAGATCAATATCCGCTTGGGGGGAAAATTGACAAAGAAAGCTTGTTCTTTCAGTTTTTAGATAACGACCCTTTGTCTTTTCCCGAAGGAGCGGCAGAGATGTTCGCCTACTTCTACTCCAAGCAGGAGCAGCCACGTTGGTTACAACAATTACCCCGCTGAGGTCTAGCGCTGTGGTTTAGAGCGCCACAAGATAGAGCCGCGTGGCGCCGGACCGGCAGTCCTAGCTCAAGTGATTCATTGAGTATTCCACATGCCAGATCGCCTATTTGTCTACGGCACCCTAGCCCCCGGCCGCTCCAATGCCCACGTATTGGCCGATGTGCCCGGCTCCTGGCAACCCGCGCAGGTGCGCGGCACGGTGCACCACGTCACCTGGGGTCCAGCGGCGGGCTATCCGGGTTTGATTCTGGACGAGGATGCGGGCGCAGTGCCGGGGCTGGTGTTCACGTCGGATGAACTCCCCGCGCACTGGGAGCGCCTGGACGCCTTCGAGGGCGAGGGCTATGCCCGCGTGCCGGTGCAGGCCACGCTGGAGAATGGTTCAACGCTGCAGGCGTTTGTCTACGTGCTCAGTGCGCTAGGCTTGCAGCGCTAGCGACCGTCTCCGCATCCAGTGACGCAATGCACGCCACCATCTGCGCACGACACCGCTCCATCAACCCCGGCATATCCTCCAGCGTCAGTCCCGCGGTCGGAATCGGTGGCAGTGCGCGGATGATCAGTGTGCCGCTGTGCCAGCGGTTCAGGCGCATGCTGTTTCGGTAGGTGTTGCAGCACAGCGGCACGATGGGCACGCCGGCGGTGATGGCCATCTGGAAGGCGCCCTTCTTGAACGGCAGCAGGCCCTTGCCGTGGTTGCGCGTGCCCTCGGCG
The DNA here is from genome assembly GCA_030824095.1 of bacterium. Lineage (GTDB taxonomy): Bacteria > Pseudomonadota > Gammaproteobacteria > Burkholderiales > Burkholderiaceae_C > Allorhodoferax. Next base: position 2,772 of record JAVBYK010000183.1, on the reverse strand, counting down.
AAGACCCAGATCGACGTATTGTTCTGCTGCAGCGTGGCGGTGGTTTGCAGCATGGCCTGCTTGGCCTTGGCGGCGTTGCCGCGGTCGATCAGCACATTGCCGGCCAGCCAGTAGATCTGGCCGAAGATCGGAATCCAGCGCAGACTTTTCTTGCCGATGGTCGCTGTGCGCGGCGGCACCGCGCAGCCGAACATGAACAGGTCAAAGTTGGACTGGTGGTTGGCCACGATCACGCAGGGGCGGCCGAGGTTGCGCAGCGCCTCGTCCTGCAACTGCAGGTCCAGACCGAACAGGCGCAGCGCGGGCAGCGAGTAGACCCGCCCGCACAGTCGGCTGTTGTCCGGGTTGAAGGGGCGCAGCAGCACAATGACCAGGTTGATGGCGCCAGCCAGCAGAAAGTGGATGCCTAGCAGGAGAAGGCGCAGGGAATGGAGCATGGGAGAGAATTTGCGGGCGGGGACAGCGGCCATTTGCCGGGTGGGGAGTGTAGGCCAGGCCCAAGTCTGTCACAATTGACGTTTACGTAAACGTCAACTATTTACAATCCTTGTCCATCACTGTTTAGGAGAAACCAGCATGTCGGATTCCATCGTTATCGTCGGCGCAGCCCGCACCCCCATGGGCGCATTCCAGGGCGATTTTTCCAGCCTCGCGGCGCATGACCTGGGTGGCGCGGCCATCAAGGCTGCCGTCGAACGCGCGGGCATCAACCCTGAGCTGGTGACCGAGGTCCTGTTTGGCAACTGCCTGATGGCGGGCCAGGGCCAGGCGCCTGCGCGCCAGGCCGGTTTCAAGGGTGGACTGCCCAAGAGCGCCGGTGCGGTGACGCTGTCCAAGATGTGCGGCTCCGCGATGCGCGCGGCCATGTTTGCCAATGACATGCTGATCGCCGGCAGCCACGAAGTGCTGGTGGCCGGTGGCATGGAAAGCATGACCAACGCCCCCTACCTGATGCTCAAAGGCCGCGGCGGTTACCGCATCGGCCACGACCGCATTTTTGACCACATGATGCTGGACGGCCTGGAAGACGCCTATGAGGCCGGCCGCTCCATGGGCACCTTTGGCGAAGACTGCGCCGCCAAATACAGCTTCACCCGCGCCGAGCAGGACGCCTTCGCCACCGCCAGCGTGCAGCGCGCCAAGGCCGCCACCGAGTCCGGTGCGTTTGCGGCCGAGATCACCCCCGTCACGGTCAAGGGCCGTGGTGGCGATGTGGTCGTCTCCATCGACGAAGGTCCGGGCAAGGTCAAGCTGGACAAGATCCCCACGCTGAAGCCCGCGTTCAAGAAGGACGGTACCATCACCGCCGCTTCCAGCTCCAGCATCAACGACGGCGCCGCCGCGCTGGTGATGATGAAGGAAAGCACCGCCGCCAAGCTCGGCTGCAAGCCGCTGGCCCGCATCGTGGCCCACGCCACCCATGCGCAGGAACCCGAGTGGTTTGCCACCGCGCCCGTGGGCGCCACGCAAAAGGCACTGGCCAAGGCCGGCTGGGCCGTGGGCGATGTGGACCTGTGGGAAGTCAACGAAGCCTTCGCCGTGGTGCCCATGGCCCTGATGAAGGAACTGAACGTGCCGCACGACAAGGTCAACGTCAACGGCGGCGCCTGCGCGCTGGGCCACCCGATTGGCGCGTCCGGCGCGCGCATCATGGTGACGCTGATGTATGCGCTGCAAGCCCGCGGCCTGAAGAAGGGCCTGGCTACACTGTGCATTGGCGGCGGCGAGGCGACCGCCGTGGCACTGGAAATGCTATAAATTCAGGAGCTGTTAGCGCATATTCCACGAGGGCTGGAGGCCTAAAACACCATGAACGTTCTCGTCATCGGCGCATCCCGCGGCATTGGCCTGGAGCTGGTGCGCCAGTACCTGGCCGCGGGTGAGCGTGTCATCGCCACGGCGCGCGACGACGCGGCGCTGGAGCATCTGCGCGAGCTGGGTGCCGTGCCGCTGAAACTGGACGTGGCGAACCCGGCCAGCATCAGCGGACTGAGCTGGCAGCTCGATGGCGAGAAGCTGGACCTGGCGTTCTATGTCGCCGGCGTGCTGACCCACGAGTCCGCCAACTCGCCGCCCACACAGCAGGCCTTTGACCACGTCATGCACACCAATGTGCTGGGTGCAATGCAGGCCCTGCCCCAGGTGGCACCGTGGGTGGAGGAGGCGGGTGGCGTGTTCATCTTCATGTCTTCCTCCATGTCGCAGATCGAAGGCGTGCCCAATAGCAGCGCCTGGCTGTATCGCGTCAGCAAGGCGGCGTTGAATATGGCGGTGGCCGCCGCACAGCACGACTATCCGCGTGCCACGCTGGTCACCATGGACCCCGGCTGGGTGCAGACTGACATGGGCGGCCGTGGCGCGCCCTTGAGTGTGCAGGACAGTGTGCGCGGCATCCGCACCACCGTTGCCTCGGTCACACCGGCCGACAAGGGCCGGCTGCTGGTGCACGATGGCGCGCGTGCCCGCCACTGGTAAGCAATTCATCTCATCAATCACAACCTCATTCAGGATTCCCATGCTGTTGACCCAAGACCAGGAAATGATCCGCGACGCGGTGCGCGCCTTTGCTCAAGAACAGCTCTGGCCCCATGCCGCCAAGTGGGACAAGGAACACCACTTCCCCAAGGCCGCCCACCAGGGACTGGCGGCACTGGGCGCCTACGGCATCTGCGTGCCCGAAGAGCTGGGTGGCGCGGGGCTGGACTACCTGACGCTGGCCCTGGTGCTGGAAGAAATTGCCGCTGGCGATGGCGGCACCAGCACGGTGATCAG
>JAVBYK010000315.1 GCA_030824095.1 bacterium | reverse complement strand
GGCATCATCAAGCACGGCGCCAAGCTGCTCTACGCGTATGCCGAGTGCACCGTGCCCAAGATCACCGTCATTACCCGCAAGGCCTACGGCGGTGCCTATGACGTGATGAGTTCCAAGCACCTGCGCGGTGACGTGAACCTGGCCTGGCCCAATGCGGAGATTGCCGTGATGGGTGCCAAGGGCGCGGTGGAAATCATCTTCCGCGAAGACAAGGGCGACCCCGCCAAGCTGGCCGCCAAGGAAGCCGAATACAAGGCCCGCTTTGCCAACCCGTTTGTGGCCGGCGCCCGCGGCTTCATCGATGACGTGATCCTGCCCAGCGAGACCCGCAAGCGCATCTGCCGCAGCCTGGTCATGCTGAAAGACAAGAAGCTGGAAAACCCGTGGCGCAAGCACGGGAACATCCCACTCTGATCGCCGCCCAGAACAAGAAAAGGATCACAGACATGTTTACCAAAATTCTGATTGCCAACCGCGGTGAAATTGCCTGCCGCGTCATCGCCACCGCCCGCAAGATGGGCATCAAGACCGTGGCGGTTTACTCCGAAGCCGACAAGGACGCCCGCCACGTACTGATGGCCGACGAGGCCGTCAACATCGGTCCCGCGCCCAGCCGCGAGAGCTACCTGGTGGCCGACAAGATCATCGCCGCCTGCAAGCAGACCGGCGCACAGGCCGTGCACCCCGGCTACGGCTTCCTGAGCGAGAACGCCGAGTTCTCCAAGCGCGTGGAAGAAGAGGGCATCATCTTCATCGGCCCCAAGCACTACTCGGTGGGCGCCATGGGCGACAAGATCGAGTCCAAGAAGCTGGCCGGTGCCGCTGGTGTGAACTGCATCCCCGGCGTCAACGACGCCATCGACACGCCTGAGCGTGCGGTGGAGATTGCCAAGGGCATTGGCTACCCCGTGATGATCAAGGCCAGCGCCGGCGGCGGCGGCAAGGGTCTGCGCGTGGCCTTCAATGACAAGGAAGCCTTTGAAGGTTTTACCAGCTGCAAGAACGAAGCCCGCAACAGCTTTGGTGACGACCGCGTCTTCATCGAGAAGTTCGTCGAGGAACCTCGCCACATCGAAATCCAGCTGATTGGCGATGCCCACGGCAATGTGCTGTACTTGAACGAGCGCGAATGCTCCATCCAGCGCCGCCACCAGAAGGTGATTGAAGAGGCGCCCAGCCCCTTCATCAGCGAGGCCACCCGCAAGGCCATGGGCGAGCAGGCCGTGGCCCTGGCCAAGGCCGTGAAGTACCAGAGCGCCGGCACGGTGGAGTTTGTGGTTGGCAAGGACCAGAGCTTCTACTTTCTGGAAATGAATACCCGTCTGCAGGTGGAACACCCGGTGACGGAATGCATCACCGGTCTGGACCTGGTGGAGCTCATGATCCGCGTTGCGGCTGGCGAAAAGCTGCCGCTGACGCAGGCCGAAGTCAAGCGCAATGGTTGGGCCATTGAGTGCCGTATCAATGCCGAAGACCCGTTCCGCAACTTCCTGCCTTCCACCGGTCGCCTGGTGCGCTTTGCACCGCCCGAACAGACCATGTTCCAGGCCAATACGCAGGACTGGTTCGGCGTGCGCGTGGACACCGGCGTGCAGGATGGCGGCGAGATTCCGATGTTCTATGACTCGATGATCGCCAAGCTGATCGTGCACGGCATTGACCGCAACGACGCCATTGCCAAGATGCGCGAAGCGCTGAACGGCTTTGTGATCCGCGGCATCAGCAGCAATATTCCGTTCCAGGCCGCGTTGCTGGCACACCCGCGTTTTGTGTCCGGCGACTTCAACACCGGCTTCATTGCCGAGAACTACGGCAAGGGCTTCTCCGCGGAAGATGTGCCGCACGAAGACCCATCCTTCCTGCTGGCGCTGGCGGCCTTTGTGCGCCGCAAGTCGCGCGAGCGCGCGGCCGGCATCAGCGGCCAGCTGCCGGGCTACGGTGTGCAGGTGGGCAAGGACTACGTGGTCGTGACGCTGGCGCCGGACGGCAACAACAGCTACACCCCGGTGCACGTTGACGAGTTTGTCGGCGAGACCGGTTCGGCCCGCGTGCGCATTGGTGCCAACAGCTATGAAATCCGTAGCAACTCGCGCATCAACGACATTGCCATCACCGGCACGGTCAATGGCCAGCCGTTCACCGCCCAGGTGGAGCGTGGCACGCCCAGGAACCCGCTGGCGCTGCGCCTGCAGCACAACGGCACACGCATCGACGCCCTGGTTGTGTCGCCGCGCATGGCCGAACTGCACAACCTGATGCCGCACAAGGCACCCCCGGACATGAGCCGCTACGTGCTGTCGCCCATGCCCGGTCTGTTGGTCGATGTGGCTGTGGTGCCTGGCCAGAAGGTGCAGGCCGGCGAGCGCGTGGCGGTGATCGAGGCCATGAAGATGGAAAATGTGCTGTTCGCAGCCGCGGACGGTGTTGTGGGCAAGGTGTTGGCCGCCAAGGGCGAGAGCCTGACCGTGGACCAGCCGATTGTGGAGTTTGTATAAATGTTGCGTCCCTTTCATGTGCTGGGCATCCAGCAGATCGCCATCGGCGGCCCCGACAAGAAGCGCCTGCAGAAGCTGTGGGTGGACATGCTGGGGCTGGAAGTCACCGGAACCTTCAAGAGCGAGTCCGAGAACGTGGATGAAGACATCTGCGCCATCGGCGCCGGCCCCTTCAAGGTCGAGGTGGACTTGATGCAGCCCCTGGACCCCGACAAGAAGCCGGCCGTGCACACCACGCCGCTGAACCATGTGGGTCTGTGGATTGACGACCTGCCTACTGCCGTGGAATGGCTCACAGCCCGTGGCGTGCGCTTTGCACCAGGCGGTATCCGCCGCGGGGCAGCAGGTTTTGATATCTGCTTTCTGCATCCCAAGAGCAATGAGGAGTTTCCGATTGCCGGCGAGGGTGTTTTGATCGAGTTGGTGCAGGCTCCGCCCGAAGTAGTGAAGGCGTTTTCACAGCTCGCACACCCCGGGCAAAGTCGTTAATCTGTCGGTCATTCAGCCGTTTGGGTGGATACTGCGGTCATATCACCTGGGTGGGGTTCGGAGATGACCGTTTTGGAAATGGCGCTGGTGCGGCAACAGGAGTTGGGATGGGCACTATTGGGTGTCATCCTGACTGCGTTGGCTTTCCGTATCATGCGACCGGGCGAACGTCGGGGCTTGCGCGTCACCTGGGTGGTGTCGGCGCTGTCGCTGGTAGCACTTGGCGTTGTATCGCGACTGGAGAACGCGTCCCTGTTTGCAACCACAGCAATGGCGATGGCCGTGGTGCTGTGGGGTCTTGCCTGCATTCATCTGGTTGCAACCCTGGTCTTTCGCGGGATACTGCCGGCCCTGGGTCTGAACGTTCCGCGTATAGCGCATGACCTAACCTTCACCGGCCTGTCCCTGGCCTGGGGCATTCTGTGGCTTCGGCTCGGTGGCGTGGATCCAACCCAGCTGTTCACCACGTCGGCGGTCATTACTGCCGTGCTGGCTTTCTCCATGCAGGACACGCTGGGCAACGTTCTGGGCGGTGTCACCTTACAACTGGACAACTCGCTACGGGTCGGCGATTGGGTTCGCATGGAGGACGTTAGTGGCAAGGTCACCGATGTGCATTGGCGCTTCACCGCCATCGAGACGCGCAACAGCGAGTTGGTCATCATCCCCAATAGCTGGTTGATGAAGAACCGCTTCACCGTGATGCGCGCGCCAGTGGATGCCCCGTTTGCCTGGCGCCGCAGTGTGCAGTTCAACATTGACCCCAATGCCGATCCGGCTGCCGTCATTCGTGCGCTGGAGCATGCGGTGCTGGATGCCGAGATCCCGTTTGTGCACACCGACCCCGCGCCCAATGCCATCTTGAGCGAGGTTGCTTCGGGCTACTGCCGCTACACGTTGCGCTATTGGCTGGGCGACCCGCGCCAGGACGATCCCAGCGACTCTGCAGTGCGCATGCATGCGCTGGCTGCGCTGGGGCGCGCCGGCGTACGCCCTGGCGTGCCGCAGGAAGAACACCTGATGATCAAGGAAAACGACAGTTGGCGCGCTGCACAGCACATGCAGGATTCCGAGCGCCGCCTGGACGCGATTCGCCGCACCGAATTGTTCGCCCAGTTGCCGGCCGAGGAGCAGAAGACGCTGGCCGGTCACCTGGTGCATGCCCCGTTTGTGGCCGGCGACATCATCACTCGCCAGGGAGCGGTGGCACACTGGCTGTACCTGATCATCCGCGGTGAGGCCAGGGTGCTGGTGGATAGCCCGGAGGGCCGCTTGCCCGTGGCGACGCTGCGCGACGGTGCGATTTTCGGGGAAATGGGCATGCTCACTGGCGAGGCGCGTAGTGCCACCGTGATTGCGGCCACCACGGTGGATTGCTACCGGCTGGACAAGGAAGGCTTTGCCAAGGTGCTGGAGGCCCGCCCGGAGATTGCCACCGAAATGACCGCCATTGTGGAAGCCCGCAATGTGGAGCGCCATGCTTTGCTGGAGCGTGCCGGGCAGTCGGCTGCCAACCATGGCGATCTGCTGGATCGCATACGCAGCTTCTTCTCCCTGCGCGCATGAGCAGGGTGCCATTTTCTTGATGCGGATCATGAAAATGGCAAATGCACCCGGCTTTGAGGGATTTCCCGTACCTGTTTAAGGGCACGCAGCCGTAGACTGCACCACACCTGTGCGGCTGTTTCGTTGGCCAACACGGGTCAAGGAGGCAGATTTGCAACCCGTCAACACATCCCTTCCGGCGTACTTCCACAAGGTCGTCGATTGCCAGTGGGCCTGTCCGGCCCATACCCCCGTACCTGAATACATCCGGCTGATAGGGCAGGGCCGCTACGGCGACGCCTACTTGATCAACTGGGTTTCCAACGTGTTCCCCGGCGTGCTGGGTCGAACGTGTGACAGACCCTGTGAACCGGCCTGCCGGCGCGGTCGGGTCGAGGAAAACAACGGTGATAAGCCGGAACCGGTCGCCATTTGCCGCCTCAAGCGCGTCGCCGCCGACCACAAGGAAGACGTCAAATCGCGTATGCCGGCGATTGCCCCTAAGAATGGCAAGCGCATTGCCTGCGTGGGCGCAGGGCCGGCGTCACTGACGGTGGCCCGTGATCTGGCGCCGCTGGGTTATTCGATTGCCGTGTTCGATGGCGAGGCCAAGGCCGGTGGTTTCATGCGTTCACAGATTCCGCGTTTCCGCCTGCCCGAGTCGGTGATCGACGAGGAGACTGGCTACATCCTGGACATGGGTGTGGACTTCAAGAGCGGCCAGCGGGTGGAGTCCCTCAAGGATTTGATGACCCAGGGCTATGACGCTATCTTTGTGGGCAGCGGTGCACCGCGTGGCCGTGAACTGGATGTGCCTGGTCGCAAGGAAGCCGCAGCCCATATCCATGTCGGTATTGACTGGCTGGCATCCGTGTCTTTTGGCCACATCACAAGCGTTGCACCGCGCGTGATTGTGCTGGGTGGCGGCAACACGGCCATGGACTGCTGCCGCTCGGCAAGGCGCCTGGGTGGCAAGGATGTGAAGGTCATCGTGCGCAGCGGCTATGAGGAAATGAAGGCCTCGCCCTGGGAACGTGAAGACGCCCAACACGAAGGCATTCCCATCATCAACTACCACGTGCCCAAGAGCGTGCGGCATGAGAACGGCAAGCTGCTGGGTATGACCTTTGAGATCGTGCGTGCCGAATACGACGCCAAGGGCCGACGCAGCCTGATACCGACTGGTGAACCGGACGTGTTCTTTGAATGCGACGAGGTGCTGGTGGCCGTGGGACAGGAGAACGCCTTCCCCTGGATTGAGCGCGACTGCGGCATCGAGTTCGACAAATGGGGCCTGCCGGTGCTGGGCGAGAACACCTTCCAGTCCAAGGTGCCCACCGTGTTCTTTGGCGGCGATGCAGCGTATGGCCCCAAGAACATCATCACCGCGGTGGCACAAGGCCATGAAGCCGCTGTGTCCATCGACCGCTTCCTGCATGGCGAATCGGTCGCGGTGCGTCCGGAACCTCTCACCAAACTGATGTCCCAGAAGATGGGTATCCACGAGTGGAGCTACCGCAACGACCCGACCAACGATACGCGCTTCAAGGTGCCATGGGCGGCGGCCGAGACGGC
>JAVBYK010000535.1 GCA_030824095.1 bacterium | reverse complement strand
AGCCAGACGCGCAGGGGATCGGTATCAATGGGAATGATGGCTACGCCCACCATGTCAGTATCGGCCAGCGAGTTGCTCGGCGTGTTCCGGAAGCCGCTCTCGAAACCACGGCCATAGCAGATCTTGCCGTAGGCACCGGGCAAGGCATCGATTTCCGGTGCATAGCCCACGGTCATGCCGTCAAAGGCGTAGTCCACCAGCAGCGATGGCGTGCCACCATTGCCAGGGCGTGGCGTGTTGTTCTTCAGATTGCTGGGTGCGCCGCCGGTGGAGGGGCGTCGGCCGACCGAGAACCACAGCTCCTGGTCGGCAATATTGCTCCAGGTGGCGTACACACGATCCACATTCAGGTAGCTGTTGGATGGTATGTGGCTCAGCGTTCCATCAAAGGCTCCTACGCGGTCTGCAAAGAACGGTGCGGAACCCGCATTCGTGATGGCACCTTCGTTTTGCGCACCAAACACCTTGTACATGGCCAGGTGGGCGGTGACACTCACGTCCTGTGTGGCCTTGGCGTTCAGGTCCAGACCGAAACGGTTGGTCAGCAGGCTGCTGTTTTCCGGCTTGTAGGCTGGCACCGTTGCCGCGAAGGCGCCAATGCCTTGCAGCATGCCGGCGTTGGCCGGTGTGCCCAGGAAACTGCGTGCCTGGTCAAAGGTGGCCACATTGCTCATGGCCTGCGAGAAGCCCATCAGACCCGACAGGGCCCCGGCGGTGGACATGCCGCCCGCCTGTGGCGCACCGAAGTAGCGCGAGGTTCCGGCCACCGAAGACGGGTTGGCGAAGAAGTCGCCCTGCAGCGCCTGCCCTGCCTTGTTGAAGGTGGCATTGACGTCGGTGAAAGTTTTGGTCTGGCCGCTCAGGCTATCAACCCGGAAGTGGTAATCACCCCCCACGGTCAGCCATTTGCCCAGCGACTTGTCTTCCAGCTTTTTCACCTGGCTCTTGAGTTCGTCCAGCGCGGCATCGTCGGCCTTGGGGGCGACTGCCGCGGTTTGGGTCTCGGCTTTGCTAACCCGTGCTTCGTTGGCTTTGACCTGCCCCTTCAACTCTTCCAGTTGCTGGGCGAGGCGCTCGTTCTGCTGCGCCAGGGCTTCAATTCTCTTGAGCAGGTCCGCCTCGGACGCATGCACGGCCACGGGCATCAGCATGCCGGCAATCAGTGCGGCGAGCAGGTTTTGCTTGAAATGGGTTCTCATGGTTCACTCCTTGGTATTCAATTTGGATTCGTGGCCCAGGTCTTCCCAGCCGGTGATCATGGCCATGACTTGGGAATAAACCTTGTGGCCCGTGGTGGCGAGGTACAGGTGCGACACCAAGAACGCCAGCATCAGGAATGCGCCCAGGGTGTGGCCGGTGGCGACCCACTCCAGCTTCAGAAAATCAAGCCCGAGTGCCTGCCAGTTGCCATAGAAGAGGTAAAGGCCACCGGTCACCCAGATCAGCGGACTGAGCAGGGTCAACACCGCCAGGTAGGTTAGGCGCTGGAGGGGGTTGTGCTTGTTGATGGCACTGGGCTTGAAGGGGTGGGGTTCATGCTTAAAGATCCCCGATGAGTAGTAGTTGGCAATGGCAATAATCTTGTCGGTGGTCGGGATGTAGTGGCGCCATTCGCCGGTGGCAAAGTGCCAGAAGATGGCAAAGATCCACAGGCCCACCAGCGTCCAGGCTGCGATGGTGTGATAGCCCACCGCCTTCTCGAAGCCGAAGACGGTATAGGTACCGTGCACTTCGAAGCCGGTCAGCAGCATGAAGATGATCAGCACCGCCTGCGACCAGTGCCAGAACCGCTCAAAGGGTTTGAAGAGATAGACGCGTGACATGGTTTTTCTCCGGTTAACGGTTGCGTTTATTGCTGGCGATGCGCATCAGGCCGTGACCGGTGACGCCAAGCAAGGTGAGGGCGACGAGGGCCCAGCCCCCGAGTTCAAGCCAGCGTGCGTGGTCGCTGCCACGGCCTGGCATGTAGATACCATCGATCTTTTCCAGACGGCCATTGCTGGTGTGGCACTCCACACAGCCCACGGCCTTGTCCTTGGGCGCCACCATGTGGGTGATGGGCCATGCGCTTTCGGTTTCGATGAAATCAATCTTGCCGGAGAACTCCGCCTTGGCATTGGCCATGCCGGAGGCGGCGGCCTTGTCCCAGTTCAGGTTCTTCCAGAAGGCGGTGTCATCATTGCCACCCAGGTGGGCCATGATCAACGACTTGTTCACCGGGTCATAGGCTTGCTTGCCGCGGAACATCTTGACCGGCCAGATCATGGAGTTGCCGTCGGTGGCGCTGCCCTCAAACGCGTTGATCTTGACCGGCTTGTCGGTCTTTTCGATCTTGTCGCCGACCAGGGTGTATTTCACGGTTCCGTTGAACCAGACGTACTCGGGTTTGACGTTTTCCTTCCACGTGAAGTCGCCCTTGATCGACATATAGGTGTCGTAGCCGTCGTCGTCTTTTTCAACATAGGGCTTGCCATCCTTGAGCTTGCCAGCCGTAGACCAGTCCCAGGTCATCTTGGTGGGTTGACCGCCACGGGCATAGGCCGGGATATGGCAGGTCTGGCATGCCAGCTTGTTGGTGTGGTTGTTGATCTTGGCTTCCTTGTGGGGAGCCTGACCGTGGCATGCCTGGCAGGTGGACGGGTTGGTGGTCTCTGCCTTGCCGCGCAGGTGAGCCGGGTCCTTGTCCTTGGCCGTGGGGGCGTAGCGGCTGCCGGGAACCTGGTGACCATCGGTCTTGTGGCAGGTGGCGCAACTGAAGTTGAGTCCGTCCACATCCATGTGCACATCGAGTTCCTTGCTGGGCGCTTCGAGCGAGCTGTCGAGGTCGCCGTGTTTGACGCCGTCACCACCGCCGCCGTTGAAGTGGCAGGCGCCACAGGTGGTGCGTTTGGTGGGGCCAACCTTCTTGGCAATCTCCTCCAGGTTGATGCCACGGATGATCTTTCCGGAGCCGGGTGGAAACTCGGTGTCCTTGGTGACCGGCAGGCCGGCAAAGCCGCTGGGCTTCCTGTACTTGCCGGTGGCGTCGTGGCAGGCCAGGCAATCCACGTTTTCTTCAGCATTGAATTCGGACTGCACGTCCTTCCAGCCGTAGCCAATGTGGCAGGAGTTGCATCCACCCTCATTGGATTTCACCGACGTGCAGAAGTTGTTGACGATGTGCTTCTTGCCCAGCAGTTGCTGGGTCTTGGGATTGACGTATTCCCATTTCCAGTGCTGGGTCTGGTGGATTTGCTTGGACGCCTCGGTGTGGCAACTCAGGCAGGCCTTGGTGACCTCCGGGCCGGAAGCAAAGCTGCGGTTCAGTGCCTCAAACTTGCTGTGGTCCGCCGTGGACTTGGCCAACTTGGCTTGGGCTGCGTCTGGCGCTGCGTGGGCGGCCAGACCCGCAAAGATGGCAGCGAGGAAGACTGCCTTCAGGATGTTGTTTCTCATTGCCTATCCCTCTGTAAAGGAACGGCGTTCTGCGAATCAACTCACTGCGCGACTAGCCGTCCGTAAGTGGTAAGGCCATTGTTCGCTTCGCACGGGAAAAGAAATTGATGGAAATCAATATATCCATATATTCGTGCAAATAAATATATGGATTCGCTGCTGACGGGCCTTTACTTCTCTGGCTGCGGCGCGCCGTCGTTGCTGACCTGCGAACACACGGTGTGGCACAGGTCCGTCACGCGCTGGTCGATGACCCGGTAGTAGATCTGCACGCCCTTGCGGCGCTTGCCCAGAATGCCCGCCTTGTAGAGCGTGTTGAGGTGCTGGGACATGTTGGGCTGCGTCGTGTCAATCTCCGCCAACAACTCGCTGACGTTCTTTTCCGCGTCACACACGCTCTTGATGATCCGCAGCCGCAGGGGCGCCGACAAGACACCGAACAGTTCGGCTGCCATTTCAAACATCTGGTCCGACTGGCCTGGGCCGGCGTTGGCGGTTGGGGAAGCGGAATCGGTCATTTGCAAAACCAGTCGTGTGCGCAATCATGCCTGCGGGGCAAACATGCTACCAGACCGGCCTGCAGTGGAATATGCGGGAGGCCGTGGTCAGTGGCGGGCCAAGGGCAGAACCGCTGGCTGGCTGGTGTACCAGAACCCGTTGGCGGGCGCAAGGCCGAAGTGGCTGGTGCGCAATTGCTCCAGATCGGCAATCAGCGCGTCCACCTTTTTCAGAAAGTCTTCCTTGCTGGTGCAAGGCTGCTCGGTGAACATGGCCGTTGAACGATCGGCAATGGCCGGTTCTCCCGCCTGGCGCGCCCAACAGCGCACCTCGCAATAGGCCAGCAGGGCCAGCCTTCCCAACTCGTTTTGCTTGCGGGCATACACCAGATCGGCCAGCAGATCGTCAAGGCCCAGTTGGAGACTGATGGATGTATACATGGTGCAGTGCAGCATAGGCCGCCCATCTGACGCGGTTCTGACAGCCCCGAGGAAGCACCGGCACCTCGGGTGTCTGGCCTTCAGCGGCTGGTCACGCTCAGTTCGGCGCGGGGTTTCCAGTCGCCTTCGGGCACGACCGTCCGGGCGGCTCCCAGGAACAGGCGCTCGGCCGGCAGCTTGCGACTGGCCAGGTAGTCTTTCACCGCCACACCACGTTGCAGGGCCAGCGCGCGCATGGCGTCCTCGTTGACGGTGATGCTGGCCAGCAGCAGCGCTTCCATCTCGGCCTGGGGGATGTCCTTGGCCAGACCCACGATGTTGCGCGGCTTGGTGATGTCGGCACGGCGGTACACCTCCTTCAGCAACGCCGGGTATTCGGTGTCGGACAGGCTGTTGGCCAGCGCCGTGTCCTGCCCCGTGACCACGGCGCGGCGGCGTTTCTCGGCCAGCATCAGCCCCTTGAGGCGCTCGCGCTTGAGCGCATCACGTTCGGCCTCCAGGCTGGCGGTGCCGACCACGGTGACATGCAGCGAGGGGCGATCCAGCAGCGCCTTGGCAATCTTGTCCAGGCCCTGCGCGGCCTCGGGCGGCAAAGCGCCACTGCCGGGCGCAAAGACCACGGCGCTGAGGTCCTCCCCCCCGCCGCCGCCGCCGAAAGCGTTGGCCAGCAGGGCAAACGGCGCCGTCAGGGCCTTGCCAATCAGGTTGGTGATGACCTTCCACACCACCGCACCGATGCGGAACTGCGGGTCGTTGATGGAGCCGCTGATGGGCAGGTCCAGATCGATGACGCCGTTGCGGTCGGCCAGCAGGGCTACAGCCAGCTTCACCGGCAGGCTGTTGGGCGCGCCGTCCACCTTGTCGCCAAAGGTCAGCTGGTTGAGCACCAGCTTGTTGGAAGCACTGAGTTGGCCATCGGGCTGGATCGCGTAATTCACGTCCATGCTGAGCTTGCCGCGCTCGATGCCGTAGCCGGCGTACTTGATGGAGTAGGCGGTCAGCGGCGGCAGGTCCAGGTCGCGCACACGGCCCGTGATGTCCAGCGCCAGCGGCTTGGCCAGCGGGTTGATCTTGCCGGTGATCTCCAGCGTGGCGGTGCCCTCGGCGCGGCCGCGCAGGTCCAGGTCGGCCAGTTGGACGGTGCCGTCGGCCGCCCTGGACGCGAACTGGCTGAGCGTGCCGTTGAGTTCACTCAGATCAGCGGAGTAATTGGGGCGGATGAAGCGGTCGGAGAACAGCACCTTGCCGTTGAGCAGGCGTATCGGCCCCACGGAGATGACCGGCTCCAGCGCAGACGGTGCAGTGCCAGCTTGGGCATTGGCTAACGGGGCACTGGTGCCCACAGTGGGCGCGCTGGCCGTGGGCGCCGGGGCCGCATCGGACACCCCCTCGCCGGGCTTTGCCTTCACCAGCTCCTGCAGGTTCAGCCGCCCGGTGGCGTTGACGATGACCCGGGCGTAGAAATCCGACAGCGTGGCCTCACGCACCTGCACACGGGTTGCACTGGCCGGGGCTATGCTCAGCGCAATGCCGGGCACGTTCAGCGATTTCCAGCTCAGCAGCTCCTCGGTCACGCCCAGGTCGGGGGCATCTGCCGCTGCGGTACCGGCTGGCACAGCAGCCAACACGGTGTTGGCACGAAAGTCTTCCAGCGAGGCATCACCCTGCAACTGCAATTCAGTGCCCGCAGGCGTGGCGGCAAAGCGCACCTGCCCCTTGTAGCTGGCATCGGCCCGCA
>JAVBYK010000069.1 GCA_030824095.1 bacterium | reverse complement strand
CGCCGAATTTCGTCGTGCATGGCGGGCATTGAGGTCGTGCCGTCCATTGCCGACGCACTGCAGCAGCTCAAAACAATGGACAACCATGTCCTCACGATCGTTGGAACGCAGAAGGAAAAGAGAATATGACTGACAACCCACCCGAGCAACCCGATCGGTCCCCGGCGCAGACCGCTGCCCCATTTGCCGGTCACGTGGTCTGCATCGGCGCCTCTGCAGGCGGCCTGGATGCGCTGGAGCGGTTTTTTGGTGCCTGCCCTGTCGACACCGGAGCGGCGTTTGTCGTGGTGCAGCATCTTTCGCCAGACCACAAGAGCATGATGAATACGCTGCTCTCGCGCCACACGCAGATGCCGGTCATCATGGTCGAGGAGGACATGGTGCTGAAGGCGAATCAGGTCTACCTCATTCCACCGGGAAGCATCATGCATGTGTCGCCCGGGCGCCTGCACCTCAAGCCGAAGAAGCCCCAGGTTCTGACGCTGCCCATCGACATCTTCTACGCATCACTGGCCGAGGTGTACCGTGAGCTGGCTGTGGGCATCATCCTGTCGGGCACCGGCACGGACGGAACCCGCGGCGCCGTGGCGATCCACGATGCCGGTGGCTTCCTGATGGCGCAGGAGCCGGAGTCGTCCAAATTTGACGGCATGCCGCGCAGCGCAGTGGCCACCGGGGTGATGGGCGCGGTCCTGCCGGCCGAAGAGTTGCCGCTCAGACTGCTTGCGCATATCCGCAACGAAAGGTATGACGACCATCGCCCCGTCTTGCCGGTCACGCCGCTGTCGGCGTTGACCAACGACGATGTATTCGCAGAGATTCTGCAGTTGCTCTACCAGCTGGGCGGCATCGATTTTTCCGACTACAAGCCCGCTACCATCATGCGCAGGCTGGAGCGGCGCATGCAGGCGCGCCATACGCCCGAGCTGCACCA
This sequence comes from bacterium, assembly GCA_030824095.1. Lineage (GTDB taxonomy): Bacteria > Pseudomonadota > Gammaproteobacteria > Burkholderiales > Burkholderiaceae_C > Allorhodoferax. Next base: position 5,204 of record JAVBYK010000069.1, on the reverse strand, counting down.
GTACCTGGCACTCCTGGAGACCAACCGGGATGAAATGCTGACGCTGCGCAAAGAGATGCTGATTTCCGTGACCAGCTTCTTCCGCGATCCGGAGGCCTTTGACCTGCTGGCAGAAAAAGTCATTGCGCCGCTGGTGGATGCCACCGACAGTGGGGACACCATCCGCGTCTGGATTGCCGGTGTGGCTACGGGGGAAGAGGCCTACTCCATCGCCATGCTGTTCCTGGAGGCGTTTGCTGAAAAGAAGCGCTGGCCCACGCTGAAGATATTCGCCACCGATGTGGACCACCACGCCATTGAAAAGGCCGGTGTCGGCGTTTACCGCGAAACCATCGCGGCCGAGATTTCACCGGAGCGGCTGGAGCGCTTCTTTGCCAGCCGGGGTGATTCGTTCGTGATCAAGAATGAGTTGCGGCAGTGCATCGTATTCGCCCGCCAGAATCTGCTCTCGGACCCGCCCTTCACCAAGATGGATCTGGTGGTGTGCCGCAATACCCTGATCTATTTCAAGCCGGTGGCTCAGGAGCGCGTGCTGCACGCACTGCTCTACGCGCTCAACAGTGGTGGCACCCTGTTTCTGGGCTCCAGCGAGTCGGTGGCGATGATGACCGACGCGCTCCAGGTGGTCAGCGCCAAGCACAAGCTGTTTCGCCGCACGGCGGACCGCATCCTGCCTCTGCTGGAGAGTCGCGGCAAGGCGGGCAGCGGACGTACGCGCCTGCCCTTGCCGGAAGCCCGCAGGAAGCTGCCCGTCCAGTCGCCGCCGGTGAATGCCGCCGACACGGGCATCGCCACCTTGCTCGCACAGTACGCACCACCGTCCATCATCTTCAATGAGACGCATGAGGCGGTGCACCTGTTTGGCGATGTCAATCCCTTCATCCAGGCCAAGGAAGGTTCGGCCAGTCTGATCGTCAACCGGCTGCTGCTCGATCCGCTGGTGCCGATTGCATCGGCTCTGCTGTACAAGTCCATCAAGGACCAGAGTTCCCTGCTGTCCGATCCGATTGAAGTGACCCTGCGCAATGGCGAGGTGCGTTCGGTGCGCATGTCTGCCCACACGCTGAGGAACGAGGGCGTGGAGCGCTTGACCATGCTGTGCTTTGAGGCCGAAGCCGTCACCCTCAAGGATGCCCGCAAGCCCGTGGATGTGGGTGCGGAGACCATGACCCGCATCACCAGCCTGGAGCGTGAACTGGCCGCCACCCGTGACAGTCTGCAGGCCACCATCGAAGAACTGGAAACCTCCAACGAAGAGCTCCAGGCCACCAACGAAGAGTTGATGGCCTCCAACGAGGAGCTGCAAAGCTCCAATGAAGAATTGCAGTCGGTCAATGAAGAGCTGAATACGGTCAACGCGGAGTACCAGGAGAAGATGCTGTTGCTCAACAAGGTCAATGCCGACCTGGAGAGCATGGGCAAGGCCACCGGCGTGGCCACCGTGTTTGTGGATTTCGACATGAATATCACCCGGTTCAGTCCGGATGCAGCCGCCATCTTCAAGTTGCGCCCGACCGATATCGGGCGTCCGCTGGACGATATCTCCCACTGCCTGCGCTACCCCGGTCTCATGGAGGACCTGGCACTGACGCTCAAGACCAATCGCGTGATTGAGCGCGAGGTCGCCAGCAGCGATGGCGAGAGGATGCTGTTTGTGCGCATACTGCCCTATGCCATTCCGTCGAGTACCGGGCGTGGCGCCGTCACCTCCTTTGTCGATGTCAGCGCCTACCACGATGCCAAGCGCCTCCAGGCGATCCTGGATGGCTTGCCCGAACATGTTGCCGTGCTGGAACCCGATGGCACGATTCGCATGGTCAATGCCGCATGGAGGCGGTTTGCCATGGCCAATGGCGACCCGGACCTCGTGACTTCCGGGCCTGGGTGCAACTACATGGCAGCCTGCGCGGTGGATTCGCAGGAAGACGGTGACACCGCCGCCGCGGCACTGCGTGGTTTGCGCGCCGTGCTGGACGGAACCTTGCCCGGTTTTTCCATCGAGTATCCCTGCCATGCACCCAATGAGCCCCGCTGGTTTGTGATGAATGTGGCGCCGATCCAGGGGCCGGCCTTTGGTGCGGTGGTGAGCCACATCAATGTAACCGCCTGGGCGCAGCGGAGCGCACGATGAGAACCCTGAACAAGGAAATTGAGCTGCTGCGCCAGCGTGCGCAGGCGGCATTGGAGCATGCGCCAGACGTTGCGGAGAAACCACCCGAAGACATCGCTGATGCGCTGCGGCTGGTCGAGGAATTGCGGGTCTACCAGACGGAACTGGAGATTCAGAACCAGGACCTCAAGGCTGCGCAACTGCAGACCGAGGTGGCGATGCGCAAGTACAAGCGCCTGTTTGAGAACCTGCCGCTGGAAGGGCTGATCGTGGACGCGCAGGGCTTCATCGTCGAAGCCAATGCGGTGGCCCGAAAGCGGTTTTCCCTGCGCCAGCAAACGGCACTGCAACGCCGCTCCGTTTACCAGATCTTTTCGATGGACAGCCGACAGGCTTTGCACTCGGCGCTTACCACCCAGCGTGAATTGGCTCGGGCGTCGGAGTGCCAGTTGGCCCCCAGCACGCTGGCTGAAGCCACGGAAGTCGATGCACACATCATCGTTCTCGATCCGCAAACGTTTGGACGCGATGAACGCCTGATGGTGCTGGTGGACCGGACCTTCGAGCGCCAACTGGCGGTCAAGCACGACGAGGTGTCGCGCAGCGAGGAGCGGTACCGCGCGCTGTTCGACAAGTCCAAAGTGCCGATGCTGTTGATCGATCCGGCGGATGGCCGGATCGTGCGCAGCAACGGTGCCGCTCAGCGTTTTTATGGTTATGCGATGGAACTGTTGCAGGACATGCACATTGCCGACATCAACTGCCTGACGCCAGCGCAAACGCGAGCGGAAATGCAGCGGGCGGAGGCTGAGTTGCGTGAGCACTTCTTCTTTGTCCATCGGCTGGCCGACGGACGCACAGTTGATGTGGAGGTGCATTCGGGCCCGATAGAGATTGATGGCCGTACCTTGTTGTATTCGATCATCCATGACATCTCCGCGCGTGTCGAGGCACAGAAGCAAGCCGATGCGACCCACAAGCTGCTGACGAATCTGGCAGCCCAGATTCCGGGGGTGATCTACCAATATCAGGAGTTCCCGGACGGGAAGTCCTGCTTTCCGTTTGCCAGCCAGGGAATCGAGGAGATCTACGAGGTCACGTCGGAGCAGGTGCGCCAGGACGCCTCGATGGTGTTTGCAGCCATTCATCCCCAGGACGTGGCATCCGTTGCGGCATCGATCGCCCAATCTGCTGCCGAGTTGACGCCCTGGTCTTGCGAGTACCGGGTGGTGTTGGCACGGCAGGGGGAGCGCTGGCGCAGGGGTATTGCCCGGCCCTCACGGCAGGACGATGGCAGTACGCTGTGGCACGGCTTCATCTCGGACATCACGGAGGAGCACCGTATCCAGACCGCGTTGCTGGAGAACGAGCGCATCCTGCGGACCGCCATTGAGGCCCTGGATGAGGGATTTGTTTTGTACGATCCCCAGGACCGGTTGGTGTTCTGCAACGAAAAGTACCGTGATCTGTATGCCACCTCGTCCGATCTGATCGTTCCGGGAGCCTCGTTCGAGCACATTCTGCGGGTGGGCGCACAGCGAGGGCAGTATGTAGAGGCGGTGGGGCGCATCGAGGAGTGGCTTGCGCAGCGGCTCGCCGCGCACCGTTTGAGCAGTCAGGCCTTTACCCAACCCATTGACAACGGCCGGGTATTGCGCATTCTGGAGCGGCGTACTTCGGATGGGTACACGGTTGGCTTCCGGGTTGACGTGACGGCGTTCGTGCGCGCGACGGAAGCCGCGCAACGGGCCAACCTGCAGCACCAGAATCTGTTGTCCGCGGCGTCGGAGGTGTCCATCATCTCCACGGATGCGAGCGGAGTGGTTCAGGTGTTCAATCGGGGGGCTGAACGCATGCTGGGCTATGACGCGAGTGAGGTGGTCCAGAAGATGTCGGCCTCGGCCTTTCACCTGGATGACGAAATTGCGCAGCGCGGCGCTGCCTTGACTGTCGAGCTGGGTTACCCGGTCGCCGGCTTCAGGGTGTTTGCCGCCAAAGCGGACGTGGACGGGCAGGACCATCGTGAGTGGACCTATGTGCGCAAGAGCGGCGAGCACATCCATGTGTCACTGGTGGTCACAGCAGTCCGGGCCAGCGGAGGGGAGATCACCGGCTACCTTGGAATTGCCCAGGACATCACCAAGCGACGTCAGGCGGAAGCCGCCACCCGCTTGGCGGCCAGTGTTTTTACCCATGCGCGCGAGGGCATCCTGATCGCCGATGCGCACGGGCTGATTGTGGAGGTCAATGATGCATTCACCCGTATCACCGGCTATGAGCGGGCCGATGTGCTGGGGAAAAATCCGCGCATTCTCAAGTCTGGGCGACAAGGCCCCGAGTTTTACGCAGCCATGTGGCAGTCTCTTGAAGGCGTTGGGCATTGGGAGGGCGAGGTCTGGAACCGCCGCAAGGACGGCGAGATCTATGCCGAATTGTTGAGCATCAGCGCCGTGCGTGATGCAGCCGGCAGGCCGATCAATTTTGTTGCCCTGCTGTCGGATATCAGTCCCCAGAAGAAGCACGAGCAGGAGCTAGAGCACATTGCCCGTTACGACGTGCTGACCGGTCTGCCCAACCGCGCGTTGCTGGCCGACCGGCTACAGCAGGAAATGGCGCACTGTGTGCGGCGGCGCAAGCAGTTGGCGGTATTGTTCATTGACCTGGACGGCTTCAAGCAGGTCAATGATTTGCACGGGCATACCGTGGGTGACGAACTGCTGGTTGCGCTTTCGCAGCGCATGAAGGCGGCCCTGCGCGACGGCGACACCCTTGCACGCATGGGGGGAGACGAGTTCGTTGCCGTCCTGACCGGTCTGGACCAGCCCAAGGATTGCGAAGTGGTGCTGTCGCGGCTTCTGCGGTCAGCGGCAGAGCCTGTTGATGCCAGCGGGATTTCGCTGCGCGTCTCTGCCAGTGTGGGTGTCACTGTCTTTCCGCAGGATGCTGTGAGTGCTGATCAGTTGCTGCGCCATGCCGACCATGCCATGTACCAGGCCAAGCAGTCCGGCAAGAACCGTTTCCACTACTTCGACGTGAAAGACGACGCAGAAGTCAAGACCCACCGCGAGATGCTGGAGGAGGTCAGTGGCGCACT
>JAVBYK010000457.1 GCA_030824095.1 bacterium | reverse complement strand
TCGATGTTGGGCACATAGCTGTCGTAGCAGGGCTCCAGCACGATGACCTCGTCACCGGGGTGCACCACGGCCAGGATGGCGGTGATGATGGCCTGGGTGGCACCGGCGGTGATGGTGATCTCGTCTGCGGCGCGGTAGCTGTGGCCGTACAAAGTCTCGATCTTGCTGGCAATGGCTTCCCGGAACTGCGGAATGCCGGGCATGGGCGGGTACTGGTTATGCCCGGCCTGCATGGCATCCGTCACATGGTTGACCAGGGCCGGATCACAGGCAAAGTCGGGAAAGCCCTGGCCCAGGTTGACGGCCTTGTGTTGCACGGCCAGTGCCGACATCACGCTGAAAATGGTGGTGCCTACGTTGGGCAGGCGGGAGGTGAGGGTGGGAGTCATGTCCGCTGGGTCTCAATAGTCGTAGTTCTCGGTGTGGCCATCCATGGCGCGGGCAATCAGCTTGCGGTCCAGGCGGTCGCTCAACAGTTCGGCAAAGGTGTAGACAAAATTGCGCAGGTAGGCGCTGCGCTTAAAGGCCACGCGGGCCACGTTCTGGCCGAACAAGGGGCCGCCGGGGCGTGCCACCAGACCGCTCTTGCCACCGTCTTCGATGATGTCGCGCACGGCCATCTCGGCAGCAATGCCCACGCCCAGGCCCAGGCGCACATAGGTCTTGATCACGTCCGAGTCGATGGCTTCCAGGGCGATGCGCGGCTCCAGCTTGCGGGCGGCAAAGGCCTGGTCGATCTTGGTGCGGCCGGTGAAGGACGGGTGGTAGGTGATCAGCGGCTCCAGCGCCACGTCTTCCAGTGTGATGCGGTCCTTGCGCGCCAGTGGGTGGTCCACCGGCAGCACCAGCATGTGCTGCCACTCGTAGCAGGGCAGGGTGACCAGTTCGGTGTAGTCGGCCAGGGATTCGGTGGCAATCCCGATCTCGGCCACCTCGTCAATCAGCATGCGGGCCACTTGGTCGGGCGAGCCCTGGTGCAGGCTGATGTTGACCTTGGGGTAGGCGGCGCGCAGGGCGGCGACGCGCTCCGGCAGCACATAGCGCGCCTGGGTGTGCGTGGCGGCAATGGACAGGGTGCCGCTGTCTTCGGCGCTGTATTGCTCGCCGATCCGTTTGAGGTTGCCGACCTCGCGCAGAATGAGGTCGATGCTCTTGAGCACGTGCTGGCCCGGTTCGGTGACGCGCTTGAGGCGCTTTCCATGGCGGGCAAAGATTTCGATGCCCAGTTCCTCTTCCAGCTCGATGATGGCTTTGGAGACACCGGGCTGCGAGGTGTGCAGGGCTTTGGCGGCTTCCGTCAGGTTGAGGTTGCGCCGAACGGCTTCCTGAACAAAGCGGAATTGGTGCAGGTTCATATCGAATTTCAACTAAAGATGAAATTCATTATGCCGCATTTGGCGATTTTTACAGACTATCCAAGGCCATTTCTGCAATCAGGTGGACCAGTCGGGCATCTTCCCCGATCGAAGGATTGAGCTTGAACTGCACGCCGGGGTGTTCCGTCTGCAAGTCGGCCATCAGGTGGGGCAAGTCTTCCCGCGCATGCTTGCCAACGCCCAGAAAGAGGGGCAACACGCTGATGGTTTGCGCGCCTTGGGCAAGCAGGGTCGCCACTGCGGTGGGCAGATCCGGCTGGCTCAGCTCCAGGTAGGCGCAGGCCACCGCCGTTTGGGGGGACAGCGTTGCCAGGTGGGCTGCGACCGCTTCCATGGGCTTGTGCCACAGCGGGTCGCGTGATCCGTGGGCGAACAGCACAATTGCCTTGGCGGGTGCGGTCATCGTCGTATCACCAGCCATGTGAACGCCGTCAGCGAAATGAACGAATAGATCAGCCCTGGCAGTGCTGCGGTCAGCCATGGCCACCACCCCTGCAGCGCACCCAGGTCGCCGAGTACGTTGTTCAGCAGCACAAAGCTGATACCCGCCATGACGCCACCAAACACATAGGTGGCAACACTGCCGGAGCGGAAATGCAGGTAGGCAAAGGGGAGGGCCAGCACCACCATCACCAGGCAGCTCAAGGGGTAGAACACCTTCTTCCAGAACTGGATTTCATACTTCTGCGCGGTTTGGCCATTGGCGTCCAGGTGGCGGATGTACTGGAACAGGTCGATGGTACCCATGCGCTCCGGGCGCAATACGGCAGTGGCCACCATCTCGGCGCTGATCTGGGTGGACCAACGGAAGGTATCCACATGGCTGCGGTCCACCCGCGTGGCATTGGCATCGGCACTGGTGAACTCGGTGTGGTCCACTTTCTCCAGCTGCCAGGAGTCGTCCTTGCCAAACCTGGCAGTCTCACCCTCCGTCATGGAAACCAGGAAGCCCTGGTTATCGAACTCAAAAATCCGGACATCGCGCATGCTGGCATCTGGGGCCAGCGCGCCCACATTCACCGCATAGTGGCTGTAGGCCTGCCGTTCTTTCAGCCAGGCTCCGGTCTTGCCAATCGTCACCTTGCCCTGGTAACGGGATTTGAGCAATTGGGCCGTCTTGTCCGCCATCGGTGCCACGTAGTCCCCCACCGCAAAGGTAAAAAAGACAAAGCCCAGCCCCAGAGCCAACAGGGTGCGCAATGCCAGCCACGGTCCCAGACCGCTGGTGCGCAAAATGGTGAACTCCGAGCTTTGCGCCAGGCGCGCCATCACAAAAATGGTGCCGATCAGCACGGTGATCGGCAGCAGCTCGTACAGATGGCTGGGCAGCATCAGCGCCACATACAGCAGGGCCTGGGCCACGGTGTAGCCGGTGTCGCGGTGCTTGCCAACCGCCTGCAACTCCTCGACAAAGTCAAAGAAGTAAAACAGGGAAACAAAGCCCAGGGTGACCAGCAACACGGCGATCACCACCTCGCCGTAGAGCAGGCGTCGGATCGTCTTCATGGTGCCACCTTCGCACTGGACGGGCTGCCGGAGCCAATGGGTGGTCGCTTGAATACCCAGTTGTTGTGGCGCTTGGCCAGCCACAGCGATGCAAGGCCCAGTGCGCCGCCGTGTAGCGCCAGCAGGTAGACGCCGACATGGACTTGCCCGGTTTCAATCCAGCTCTTTCCCAGAATCAGCAGGTTGAAATAGACAATGAACGCCATGAAGGCAAAGCCCAGATTGGCAGTGCGGCCCACGCGCGGATTGACGCCTGCGGCGGCCAGCCCGATGACCACAAAGTTGATGGCGGCCAGGGCCAGACCTACGCGCCAGGACAGCTCTGCGACATGGGGTTTGGTTGGGTCAGACAACAGCTCCAGCGTGCTCTTGGCGGCCGAGGGTACGAAGCTGCGTGCGGACTGGTCATCCGCATCCACCTGCGCGCCATAGTTCTTGAACACGGCAACCGTCAGGTCGGGTTTGCCGGCGGTTTTTTCCAGGCGCTGGCCGTTCTGCAGTATCAGGAACTTTTCTCCGTTGATCACTTCCACGTGACCACTGCGGGATGAGGTAATGGTTTCCTTGTCATTCTTGTGGGTGGCAATGAACACATTACTGCCTGCCTGTTGGCCACTGGCATCCTTCTCAATGAAGAACACCCGTTCACCGTTGGCCGACTCCTGAAACTGTCCGGGCTCAATGCGGGCAATGTCTCCGCGCTTTTCATAACGATCCCGCATGTCCTCGATACGACCATAGGCCCAGGGCAGGATGAGAAGGGCCAGGGCGGTAATGACCAGCAGGATGGGCCAGGCAAAACGGAACAGGGGTTTGATCAGGGATGTCAGACCATAGCCGCTACCAAACCAGATCACCATCTCGCTGTCACGGAACATGCGGGTCAGCACACTCAGGACGGCGATGAACAGGCACATGGACAGGATGGTGGGCATATCCGAGAGAACCGTGTAGCCCATGATGATCATCACGTCGGCCGGATTGAAAACACCGCGCCCGGCCTCACCGAGTGTGCGTATCAGTGTCATGGTCATCACCACCGTCACCAGCACAACCAGGGTTGCGCCAAAACTGCGTGCGAGTTCTTTGCGGATGGAGGAATGGAATAACATGGCGGCCAAAGGAAAACCTGAATTATGAACTTTGAACTCAAGCCTATTGGTCTGGTGGGTGCTTCCACCGAAAAGTGCGACGCCCTGGTGCTCCTGGTGCCACAGGATTTCAAGGCCGGCAAGGATGATTTGTCGGAACTGGTGGGACAGGCCCTGAAGTCGGCGGATCTGGAAGCCAAACCCGGCAAGCTGCTCAGCCTGTACAAACCGGCTCAGGCCCATGCCACCCGTGTGGTGCTGGCTGGCGCGGGCAGCGGATCGGCGCGGGATGTGCGTGCTGCCGTGGTGGCCGCCGTGGCCGCAGTCAAGTCCCCATCGCTCAAGAAACTGCTGGTGTGCTTTGCCGCGCCGGCGCAGGAGGCCGCGGTGCGCGCGGCCGTGATGGCGGTGGCTGATGCCAGCTACGCCTACACCCATACCAAATCCAAGCCGGAAGGACGCACGCTCTCCAAAGTGCTGGTGGGCGCCAGCAACGCAACCGAAGTGCAGACCACCTTTGACCGCGCCGTGGCGACGGTAGTTGGGGCCGAAATGGCCAAGGAGTGGGCCAACCGCCCCGCCAACCACGCCACACCGACGCTGCTGGCACAAGCGGCACAGGAACTGGCCAAGCTGTCCAAAATCAGTTGTGAAGTTCTGGGGCCGAAAGAGGTCGCCAAACTGGGCATGGGTGCCTTCATGGCCGTAGCGCAGGGATCGGACCAGCCCTTGCGTTTCATCGTCCTGAAATACAGCGGTGCGGCCAAGTCCCAGGCGCCCACGGTGCTGGTGGGCAAGGGCATCACCTTTGACTGTGGTGGTATTTCCATCAAGCCGGCACCGGAGATGGACGAAATGAAGTTCGACATGTCCGGTGCCGCCAGTGTGCTGGGTGTGTTCCGCTCACTGGCCGCGCTCAAGCCGGCCATCAATGTGGTCGGTCTGATTCCCGCCTGTGAAAATCTGATCAATGGCCAGGCCGTCAAACCCGGCGATGTGGTCACCAGCATGAGCGGACAGACCATCGAGATATTGAATACCGATGCCGAAGGACGCCTGGTGCTGTGCGATGCGCTGACCTACGCCGAGCGTTTCAAGCCGACTGCGGTAGTGGATGTGGCGACCTTGACGGGCGCCTGCGTGATCGCCCTCGGTGGCGTGCGCAGCGGCCTGTTTGCCTCCCAGGATGCATTGGGCAACGCGCTGTTTGCGGCCGGCGAAACGGCGCAGGATTTGTGCTGGAGAATGCCCCTGGACGATGACTATGCGGAAGGCCTGAAAACCGGGTTTGCCGATGTGGCCAATGTGGGTGGTCGTGCCGGAGGCTCCATCACGGCGGCCAAGTTCTTGCAGCGCTTCACCGAGAAGTTCCCCTGGGCGCATCTGGACATTGCCGGGACCGCCTGGAAGAGCGGGGCGGCCAAGGGTGCTACGGGACGGCCGGTGGGTCTTTTGGTGGAATACCTGATGGCACAGGCCCAAAACAAGTGACCGAACTGGCTTTCCATTTTGGCGCACCGGACAAGCTGGCCTATGCCTGCCGTCTGGTGCGAAAGGCCGTGGGCAGCGGCGCCCGTGTGGTGGTGGTCGCGGACGAGGATGCGATTGCGCAGCTCGATGTGGATCTGTGGGGTGTTTCAGCCACCGATTTTGTGCCACATTGCGCCAGCTCTGCTCCCCCCTTCGTACAAGGCCGCTCGCCGGTATTGCTCACCAGCAATGCGGACCAGGCGGCTGCACCTTTTGGGGTTTTGGTCAATCTGGCTGACACGGTTCCGCCCGGATTTGACAGATTCCAGCGCCTGATAGAAGTGGTCAGTACGGATGCCGCCGACCGCGACCTGGCGCGTGGGCGCTGGCGTTATTACACCGAGCAGGGCCACACGATTCAGCGCCACGATTTGAGTTTGAAACGCGCAGACTGATGTCGAACAGCAAACCTCCTCCTCGATTTGTCCCCACGCTGACGGAAGTGGTCCATCCCGGTCAACTACCTGTCGCGCCACCCATAGACTGCGAGCGCCTGGTAGAGCAGGTTTTGCAAAGTATCAAACCGCGTTTGGAGCAGCAACTCCGTGCCGCACTGCAGACGCAGGTGGAAGAGCACATGCGTGTGGCCGCCACCCAGTGGCAGCAGGACATTGAAGACGCGGTCCGTTCCGCTGTTGAACA
>JAVBYK010000421.1 GCA_030824095.1 bacterium | reverse complement strand
GCCCTGGAGGGCCGCAACCAGGACATGGGCGCCCACGCCAGACGGGTCGCCCTGACCTGTGAGCTGCTGGCGCGGCTGCACGGCCTGCCGGAGGCACAGATCCAGCAGATCAAGGCGGCGTCCCCCCTGCACGATATCGGCAAGGCCGGGATTCCCGATGCGATCCTGTGCAAGCCCGGCAAGCTGGATGCCCACGAGTGGGCTTTGATGCAGCAGCATGCCCAGTTCGGACTGCACCTCCTGCAGGACTCCCGCCGCCCCCTGATGCAAATGGGGGCAGAAATCGCGGTTTCGCACCACGAACGGTGGGATGGCACTGGCTACCCCAAGGGCCTGTCGGGCACCGACATTCCCCTAGTGGGTCGCATCACGGCGCTGGCCGATGTGTTTGACACCCTGGGATCCCGCCGCAGCTACAAGGAACCGTGGCCTGCCGACCAGGTGGTACAGACCATTCGCGAGGGGCGTGGCACGCAATTCGACCCCACCCTGGTGGATCTGTTGCTGGACAATCTGGACGCCTTTGCCGCCCTGCGCCAGCAATTCCCGGACGTTGACCCTTAGCGCAAGCCGCTGTGCACCGTCGGGTGTATCAAACGCAGACGCAACTCCTCTTTCATCCTCCCATTGAGCATGCGGCGTGACTCATTTATGAAACTCAGCAGCATGAGGGGAAGCTGTTCGGCCGCACCGTCCCTGGCAATCCGGGGAGGTCGGGGCAGGCCGTACAGATCGGCGGCCAGATCAAAATAGTCGCCCATCTTCAGGCAGCTATCGTCGTTGACGTTGTAGACCCGTTGCGCAGCCCCACGCCACAGCGCAAGACAGCAGGCGCGTGCCAGATCATCTGCCTGGATGTGGTTGGTGTATACGTCATCTTCCTCCCGCAACACGGGCACCGCCTTGAGCAGGCGTGCGCGGGGTGTCCCCCCTTCGCGGTCGGCAGCATAGATGCCAGGAATGCGCAGAATGCTAACTCGCGTTCCCGCTGCAAGCCCCCAGAAACGCATGCGCGCTTCGGCATCGACCCTGCGCTGGCCGCGTGCTGTCTGGGCATGGACCGTCCGGGTCTCGGCAACCCAGTCACCCGCGCAGTCGCCGTAGACACCGCTGGTGGACCCATAGACCACGCTGGCAGGACGGCTGCGCAGGCGCAGGGCCCGCACCAGCGCCAACGTACGCACATCCGTCCATCCGTTGCCCTGTGGCGGAGCCAGATGCACCACCCGCGTGGCAACTCCGGCCAGGCGGCGCAAAGTACCGGGAGTATCCAGGTTGCCCACTACGGGCGTGATCCCCTGGGAGCGCAACACCGGCGCCCGCGCGGGCGTTGATGTCAGAGCCAGGATGCGCACCCGCTGCCGCATCAGTCCTGCCACCCGCATACCGACGTCACCGCAGCCGACAATCAGGACGCGTTCACGCCGAAAACGCGAAGGCAGGGATCCAAGGGGGTTCTGGTTTGAAGGCAAAATTGGAGGTTTGTTCACTAAAAGAGTTCCGAGGATACCGACAAGATGACCACAAGCAACGCCGACGCCTCACTTTTCTCCGTTCTGGTGCAACCCAGCGGGCGCACATTCAATGTCGCCACCGGTGAGGCCATCCTGTCGGCAGGCATCCGCCAGGGCATTGGCCTGCCCTATGGATGCAAGGACGGCGCCTGCGGGTCCTGCAAGTGCAAACTGCTGTCAGGCAGCGTCCAGCACGGCACTCACCAGAGCAAGGCCCTTACCCCCGAGGAGGAAGCCAGCGGTTTGGTGCTCACCTGCTGCGCCGTGCCGCAATCCGATCTGGTGCTCGAATCCCGCCAGGTAACGGAACTGGGCGCCCTGCCCATCAAGAAAATGCCGACGCGGGTCACCAGTATGGAAAAGAAGTCGCATGATGTCATGGTGCTGCAATTGCAGTTGCCCGCCAATGACAGCTTTGCATTCCGGGCCGGGCAGTATGTCGAGTTCATCCTGCGCGACGGTGCACGGCGCAGCTATTCGATGGCCAATGCCCCACATCTGGGGCCCAATATTGAACTGCACATTCGGCACATGCCGGGCGGCAAGTTCACGGACCACGTCTTTGGCGCCATGAAAGAGAAAGAAATCCTGCGCATTGAAGGCCCTTACGGCAGCTTCTTTCTGCGGGAAGACTCCGACAAGCCCATCATATTCCTGGCATCGGGCACGGGCTTTGCGCCCATCAAGGCCCTGCTAGAACATATGCAACACAAGGGAATCGACAGAAAGGTCAGCCTGTACTGGGGCGCACGCCGTCCGGCCGATCTCTACATGGATGCATGGGTGCGGGAACAGACGCGGGCCATGCCGAATCTGACCTATGTGCCGGTGGTATCCGACGCCGCGGCCGAGGACCAATGGACCGGCCGAACCGGCTTTGTGCACCGTGCCGTGCTGGAAGACTTTCCGAACCTCAGCAAGCACCAGGTGTACGCCTGTGGTGCTCCCGTGGTCGTGGATTCGGCCCGCAGGGATTTTTCAGCAATGGCCCAACTCGCTGCCGACGAGTTTTTCGCCGACTCGTTTACATCGGAAGCAGACAAGGCCCACGCCTGAATCACAACGCGCCATCTACGGCGTGTTGCGTCGTGACTCAATGGTGTTACTCGCCCAGGTAGGCAGCGCGCACACGGGGGTCGGTCAGCATCTGCGCCGCATCCCCGGTCATCGTGACAATTCCGGACTCCATCACGTAACCGCGGTTGGCAATCGCCAGGGCCCGACTGGCGTTCTGTTCCACCAGCAAGACGGTCACGCCCTGGGCGTAGACATCACGAACCACTTCGAAAATCTTGTCCACCATGATGGGTGACAAGCCCATGGACGGCTCATCCAGCAACAACACCTTGGGCCGGCTCATCAAGGCACGCCCCATGGCCAGCATTTGCTGCTCGCCGCCCGACATGGTTCCCGCCAACTGATCCTTGCGCTCACGCAGACGCGGGAAGATGGTGAACATCTTTTCCATATCTTCCGCAATGCCATCCTTGTCATTGCGGATGTAGGCACCCATCTGCAGGTTCTCGGTGATGGTCATGCGGGTGAACACGCCGCGGCCTTCCGGCACCATGGCCAGGCCCTGCTTGACCAGGTCCCACGGGCCCTGGCCGCGGATGCTCTTTCCGAGATATTCGATATCGCCCGCGTTGATGGGCAGTGTGCCGGTGATGGCCTTCATGGTGGTCGTCTTGCCGGCACCATTGGAGCCAATCAGGGATACGAGCTCACCTTCGTGCACTTCAAAATCTACGCCTTTGACGGCCTGGATGCCGCCGTAGGAAACCTTCAGGCCCGTAACCTTGAGCAAAGTCTTCGTTGTCATTGTCTTGTTCTCCTGAAGCCGCCTAGTGGCCGCCGGTGCCCAGATACGCTTCAATCACTTTTTCATTCTTCTGCACGTCGGCCGGTGTTCCTTCGGCAATCTGCTTGCCGTAGTCCAGCACCGTCACGCGATCACACAGGCCCATGACCAGCTTCACATCGTGTTCAATCAGCAGAATGGTGCGGTTGTCCTTGCGAATGCGGTCGATCAGTTCGCGCAGCATGACCTTCTCGGTTGCATTCATGCCCGCAGCGGGTTCATCCAGTGCAATCAGCTGGGGGTCGGTCGCCAGGGCGCGGGCGATTTCCAGGCGGCGCTGGTCGCCATAGCTCAGCGTGCGGGCCTTGTAGGCCGCATACTTTCCAATGCCGACATAGTCCAGCAACTCCTGCGAACGGCTGGCAATGGCGGCTTCTTCCGCCTTGAAACTGGCGGTGCGAAAAACAGCGCCCATCAGGCCCGAATGGGTGCGGATGTGGCGCCCCACCATCACATTTTCCAGCGCGGTCATTTCGGCAAACAGGCGAATGTTCTGAAAGGTGCGCGCAATGCCGGCCTTGGCAACGGTATGCACTGCCGTGGGCTGGTAGGTCTTGCCGGCCAGTTCGAACGAGCCGCTGTCGGGGGTGTACAAACCGGTCAGGACATTGAAAAAGGTTGTCTTGCCGGCGCCATTGGGACCAATCAGTCCATAGACCTGGCCACGTTTGATATTGATACCCACATCGCTCAAAGCCTGCAGGCCACCAAACCGCTTGGAAACGCCGGAAACGTTCAATACTGTATCTGTCATGTTGGTTCCATTCAGCTCTTCACGTTTTGCAGGGATCTGCCGTGCTCAGGCGACGGCCACAGGCCCCGTGGGCGCAGCAGCATCACACTGATCATCGCCAACGCAATCAAAAACTGGCGCAGGATGGAGGCGTCCAGACGCCCGCCAGTTGCCTCCTGCAACGGTCCGGCCACATAACGCAAGACCTCTGGCAATGCGGACAGCAGCACGGCACCCAGGATGACACCTGGCAAATGACCGACACCGCCCAGCACCACCATCGCCACGATCATCACCGACTCCATCAAGCTGAAGGACTCGGGCGAAATGAAACCTTGGAACGCTGCAAACATGGCTCCGGACACACCGCCAAAGGTGGCACCCATGCCAAAGGCCAGCAATTTGAGGTTGCGGGTGTTGATGCCCATGGCCTTGGCGGCAATTTCATCTTCCCGAATGGCCATCCAGGCACGCCCGACGCGCGACAGTTCCAGGCGGTGGCAAATCACGACGCTGACCACAACCAGCGTCAGAAACAGGTAGTAGTACAACGAGACCGAGGCCACCTCATAGCCACCAATCACCAGCTTTTTGCCCAAATCCATGCCAAAGAAATGGAAGGAATCAATCTGGCTGATACCTTTGGGACCGTTGGTGATGTTGAACGGGTGATCCAGGTTATTCATGAACACGCGGATGATTTCGCCAAAACCCAGCGTCACGATAGCCAGGTAGTCGCCGCGCAAACGCAGGGTGGGCGCACCCAGCAACACGCCAAACAGTCCCGCCACGCCGGCGGCCAACGGCAATATCACCCACAGCGGGGTGTGCAGCCCATCCGGGAACGCCGCGGCCAATGCCGGAAAGGTGTCGGTCAAATGGGGGGACGAGAGCAGGCCGAACGTGTAGGCCCCGATGGCGAAAAACGCGACATAACCCAAATCAAGCAGGCCGGCATAGCCCACCACAATATTGAGGCCCAGCGACAGCAGCACAAACAGCAGCGCCATGTCGGCAATCCGCACCCAGGCGTTGCCAAAGCTCTGCAGGACCAGCGGAAGAATCAGCAGGCCCAGGGCCGCTGCCAGAAAAACAATGAGTTTTTGTTGTTGTTTCATGTGAGTGTGCTCCTCAGGCGCGGTCCGCCACGCGCTCACCGAGCAGGCCCGAGGGCCGCAGCGTCAGCACAATGATCAGAACGATGAACGCAAAGATGTCGGAGTAGTGGCTGCCGAGTACACCACCTGTGAGGGCGCCGATGTAACCTGCGCCGATGGACTCAATGAGACCCAGCAGGATGGCCCCGACCACCGCACCGCCCAGATTGCCAATACCGCCAAACACCGCAGCGGTAAAGGCCTTCAAACCGGGCAGGAAGCCCATGGCATGCTGCGCGGTGCCGTAGTTGGATGCATACATCACGCCGGCAATCGCGGCCAGCACGGCGCCAATGACGAAGGTGGCGGAAATCACGAAATCGGGTTTGACCCCCATCAGAGCGGCAACGCGCGGATTCTCGGAAGTCGCGCGCATGGCCCGCCCCAGCTTGGTGTAATTCACCAGCCACATCAACACCGCCAGCGAAACGGCCGTGAAGCCCAGGATCATGACCTGCGTGGGGCTGATAACTGCACCACCAATCTCGATCGGCGTGTTCGACAACAGTGTGGGATAGGATTTGTAGTTGGGCTTCCAGATGATCATGGCCAGCGTCTGCAGCATGATGGACATGCCCATGGCCGTCAGCATGGGGGCCAGCTTGGGGCTGTTGCGCAGTGGTCGGTAGGCAATCTTCTCAATGGCGAAGTTGAGCGAACCTGCCACGACACAGGCAATGATCAGCGCTATCAGCAGGATGATGTAGCCGGGTGTCCCTGGCATGGATTCCTGCATCAGACCAATGATGGTCCAACTGGTCAGGGCTCCCACCATCATCACTTCGCCGTGGGCAAAATTGATGAGGTTGATGATGCCGTACACCATCGTGTAGCCCAGCGCAATGAGCGCGTACATGCTACCCAACACCAGACCGTTGATGATCTG
>JAVBYK010000277.1 GCA_030824095.1 bacterium | reverse complement strand
TTCTACCTGCCGCTGGACAACATCTTTCCGCAGAGCAATGTGTCCCAGTTCATCATCGTTCCCAAAGAGCTGAAGATGCGCGAGCCCCTGCGCATCCAGTTGCCCGCGCTGATGGCCCAGGAATTCCCCGAGATCCGGGCCCGGGTCAAGATCCTGCCCAATGGCCCGCCGGTGGCGTATCCGGTTCAGTTCCGGGTGGTGGGTGGCGAGCCGGCTGTGCTGCGGGCGCGGGCCGACGAAGTCAAGGCTGTGATGCGTGCCAGCAGCAACACGCGTGGCGTGAACGACAACTGGAATGAATCCATCAAGGCCATTCGCCTGGAAGTGGACCAGACCAAGGCGCGTGCGCTGGGCGTGACCAGCCAGTCGATCGCGCAGGCGTCCAAGACCCTGTTCGGTGGAACCACGGTGGGCCAGTACCGCGAAGGCGATAAGCTGATTGACATCGTGCTGCGCCAGCCGATGGACGAGCGCAATGCCATCACCGATGTGGCCAATGCCTATTTGCCGACGGCCAGCGGCAAGTCCATTCCGTTGACACAGATCGCCAAACCCACGTTCACCTGGGAGCCAGGCGTGATGTGGCGCGACAACCGGGACTATTCCATCACCGTACAGGGCGACATTGTGGAGGGCTTGCAGGGCGCCACGGTGACCGCCGAGCTGTTGCCGGCATTGCGCGCGCTGGAGGCGCAGTGGAAGAGCAAGGGCTTGACCGACTACCGCATTGAGGTGGCGGGTGCGGTGGAGGAGAGCAGCAAGGGCTCGGCCTCGATTGCGGCGGGCATTCCCATCATGCTGTTTGTCACCTTCACGCTGTTGATGCTGCAATTGCACAGCTTCAGCCGTGCCATGCTGGTGTTCTTGACCGGGCCGCTGGGTATTGCCGGTGTTGCCGGGGCGTTGATGCTGTCGGGTCGGCCATTTGGCTTTGTGGCCCTGCTGGGTGTGATCGCGCTGATGGGCATGATCCAGCGCAACTCGGTGATCCTGATTGACCAGATCGAGCAGGACCGCGCGGCCGGTGTGCCGGTCTGGGATGCGATTGTGGAGTCGGCGGTGCGGCGTTTGCGCCCCATCGTGCTGACCGCTGCGGCGGCCGTGCTGGCCATGATTCCCTTGTCGCGCTCGGTATTTTGGGGGCCGATGGCGGTTTCCATCATGGGCGGCCTGATTGTGGCGACCGTGTTGACACTGCTGGCGCTGCCGGCAATGTATGCGGCCTGGTTCCGGGTAAAGCGGGAAACCCCCGCATTTTCCTGATCCGGCCTGCCGGTGCCGCAGCACCAAACCGGGATTTCGGGGCGTGGTCGCATAAACCGGGTCCCGCAGCAGGTTAAAATAGCGGGTTGACCGATTTCAAATGGGTGGTCCGGGTCTGGCAGACGGTGTCTGCGGGAACTGCTGGCCTCCCATTTTGTTTTTTGCGCGGGTGGCGAAATTGGTAGACGCACCAGGTTTAGGTCCTGACGCTGGCAACAGTGTGGGGGTTCGAGTCCCCCCCCGCGCACCACTTACTTGCGGGGCAGTCCGCAGTCGCACAGCGACGCGCTCTGCCCCAACCATTTAGTTTAGGAGACTGATCATGGCCGTTACTGTTGAAACTCTGGAAAAGCTGGAGCGAAAGATTACCCTGACCCTGCCAGTCGGCGCAATCCAGACTGAAGTGGATTCCCGTTTGCGCAAGTTGGCCCGCACCGTCAAGATGGACGGTTTCCGTCCCGGTAAGGTGCCCATGAACGTGGTGGCCCAGCGCTATGGCTACTCGGTGCACTATGAAGTGATGAACGACAAGGTCGGTCAGGCCTTTGCTTCGGCCGCCAATGAAGCCGACCTGCGCGTAGCCGGCCAGCCCCGCATCACCGAGAGCGAAACCTCTCCCGAAGGCCAGATGGCCTTTGATGCCGTGTTCGAGGTGTACCCCGAAGTCAAGATTGCCGATCTGTCCAATGCGACAGTGGAAAAAGTGAACGCGGAAGTGACCGACGCCGCGATCGACAAGACCATTGAGATTCTGCGCAAGCAGCGTCGCACCTTCGCCCTGCGTCCCAAGGATGCCGGCGTGCAGGACACCGACCGCGTTTCCGTCGACTTTGAAGGCAAGATCGACGGTGAACCCTTCGCTGGCGGCAAGGCCGATGATTTCCAGTTCATCGTGGGCGATGGCCAGATGCTCAAGGAATTCGAAGAAGCCGTGCGTGGCATGAAGCTCGGCGAAAGCAAGACCTTCCAGTTGGCATTCCCCGCTGACTACCATGGCCAGGATGTGGCCGGCAAGACCGCTGACTTCATGGTGACCCTGAAGAAGGTGGAAGCCGCCAACCTGCCCGAAGTGGACGCAGCCCTGGCCAAGTCCCTGGGCATTGCTGACGCGACCGTTGAAGGTCTGCGCAGCGACATCCGCAAGAATCTGGACCGTGAAGTCAAGTACCGTCTGCTGGCCCGCAACAAGCAGGTCGCAATGGACGCCCTGTTGGCGCAGGCCGAACTGGATTTGCCAAAATCCAGCGTCCAGGCCGAACTGGACCGCATGGTGGAAGGTGCCCGCGCCGACCTGAAGCAGCGTGGCATCAAGGACGCTGACAAGGCGCCGATCCCCGACGATATCTTCCGTCCCCAGGCTGAGCGCCGTGTGCGTCTGGGTCTGGTGGTGTCCGAATTGGTGCGTGCCAACAACCTGCAAGCCAAGCCCGAGCAGATCAAGGCCCACGTGGATGAACTGGCTGCCAGCTACGAGAAGCCCGCCGATGTGGTCCGCTGGTACTACGGCGACAACCGCCGCATGGCCGAAGTGGAAGCCATCGTGATGGAAAACAATGTGACCGATTTTGTGCTGTCCAAGGCCAAGGTCACCGAGAAGACCATTTCCTTTGACGAGTTGATGGGTCAAAACTGAGGATCGGTTCGCTGAAGCAGCGAACGGATTTCTGGTTTATGGGGCTTGCGCAGGGCTTGCAGTCCTGCCGACAAGCCCCATTTGCATTCAGGGTCGGTTTTTTTCGGTACAGTCAACACAGTTCTTTGGAGACGCTATGAATGTGAAGTACGGAATGGCCAGCGGCATGGAGCCGCAGGGTCTGGGCATGGTTCCCATGGTGATTGAGCAGTCGGGCAGGGGCGAGCGCTCCTACGACATCTATTCGCGTCTGCTCAAGGAGCGTGTGATTTTCCTGGTGGGCCCGGTCAACGACCAGACCGCCAACCTGGTGGTGGCGCAGTTGCTGTTCCTGGAGAGTGAAAATCCGGACAAGGACATCTCCTTTTACATCAACTCGCCTGGCGGCTCTGTCAGCGCCGGCATGGCGATTTTTGACACCATGAACTTCATCAAGCCGGACGTGTCGACGCTGTGCATCGGCATGGCGGCCAGCATGGGTGCCTTCCTGTTGTCGGCCGGTGCCAAGGGCAAGCGCTTTTGCCTGCCCAATTCCAAGGTCATGATCCACCAGCCCTCGGGTGGCAGCCAGGGTCAGGCGACCGAGATTGAGATCGCGGCCCGCGAAATCCTCAAGACCCGCGAACAGCTCAACAAGATCCTGGCGGAACGCACTGGCCAGCCGCTGGAGCGTATTGCGCGCGACACCGAGCGTGACTACTACATGTCGGCCGACGAATCCAAGGAATATGGATTGATTGACCAAGTGATTTCCAAGCGCCCCTAAACCACCGGCGCAGTCCCACCGGCGGTGTTTTGCGGCAACGCAGACACCGTTTTTTATTTGAGTATCATTCGGCATCTACCGAAAAGGCGAGCGTCACATGGCCGAGAAAAAAGGCTCTTCCAGCGAAAAAACCCTGTATTGCTCTTTTTGCGGCAAGAGTCAGCACGAGGTCAAGAAACTGATTGCTGGACCATCCGTGTTTGTGTGCGACGAGTGCATCGAGCTGTGCAATGAAATCATCCGCGATGAGCTGCCCGCCACCACCGAGGGCAAGGATGCCAAGAGCGAGCTGCCAACCCCGTCTGAAATCAAGGCCAACCTGGACAACTATGTGATTGGCCAGGAGCCCGCCAAGCGTACGCTGGCTGTGGCGGTGTACAACCACTACAAGCGCCTGCGGCACAAGGAAAAGGCCAAAAAGGATGAGGTGGAACTGGCCAAGAGCAATATTTTGCTGATTGGTCCCACCGGCTCCGGAAAGACCTTGCTGGCGCAAACGCTGGCCCGCATGCTGGATGTCCCCTTTGTAATGGCCGACGCCACCACGCTGACCGAAGCCGGTTACGTGGGTGAAGACGTGGAGAACATTGTTCTCAAACTGCTGCAGAGCTGCAATTACGAAGTGGAACGTGCTCAGCGTGGCATTGTTTACATTGACGAGATTGACAAGATTTCCCGCAAGTCCGACAACCCGTCCATTACGCGTGACGTGTCCGGCGAAGGCGTGCAGCAGGCATTGCTCAAGTTGATTGAAGGCACCATGGCCAGCGTGCCCCCGCAGGGCGGGCGCAAGCACCCCAATCAGGACTTTGTGCAGATTGATACGACCAATATCCTGTTCATTTGTGGCGGAGCCTTTGCCGGTCTGGAAAAAGTCATCGAAAACCGCACGCAAGCATCGGGCATGGGCTTTGGAGCCACCGTCAAGAGCAAGCAGCAGCGCAGCCTGACAGATGTCTTCAAGGAAGTCGAACCCGAGGACTTGATCAAGTTCGGCCTGATTCCCGAGCTGGTCGGACGCATGCCGGTGGTGGCGGCGTTGGCAGAGCTGACCGAAGACGCCCTGGTGCAGATTCTGACGGAGCCCAAGAATGCGCTGGTGAAGCAGTACACCAAGCTGCTGGCCATGGAAGGCGCTGAACTGGAGATTCGTCCGTCGGCACTCAAGGCCATCGCCAAGAAGGCCCTGGCCCGCAAGACGGGTGCGCGTGGTTTGCGCTCGATTCTGGAGCAATCGTTGATCGACACCATGTACGAATTGCCCAATGCCGTCAATGTCGAAAAAGTCGTGGTGGATGAGTCCACCATTGATGAGAACAAGCCGCCTCTGCTGGTATATCGCGAGATTGCCAAGAAGGCGTGAGGTGGGCTCGCGCAATTTCCGGATATAGCCGGTTTTTGTGCGGGTTCATTCGGATATTTGCACGCGGACTGCTTTGATAATGGCAGTGCGCTTGAAATTCAGGTTTCCCTGTCCATATTCAACAGGTAACTAAGAGGTACCCCATGTCTGGCCATTCCCCACTGCCTGCTACCCCCATTGAACTGCCACTGTTGCCCCTGCGCGATGTGGTCGTGTTTCCCCATATGGTCATTCCCTTGTTCGTGGGACGGCCCAAGAGCATCAAGGCGCTGGAAGCTGCCATGGAGTCCGACCGCCGCATCATGTTGGTGGCCCAAAAGACCGCTGCCAAGGATGACCCGCTGGTGTCCGACATGTTTGATGTCGGTTGTGTCTCCACCATTTTGCAGATGCTCAAGCTGCCCGATGGCACGGTCAAGGTTCTGGTGGAGGGTCACCAGCGCGCAACGGTCAACAAGATTGAAGAGGGCGAGTCATTTTTCTCCGCCAATGTGACACCCATTGAGGTAGTCGTGCAGGTCCCTGAGAAGGGGCGTGGCAAGGGCAGCGAAGTGGAGGCATTGCGCCGCGCGGTCATGCAGCAGTTTGACCAGTACGTCAAACTCAACAAGAAGATCCCGCCGGAAATCCTGACTTCCATTTCCAGCATTGACGATGCCGGTCGCCTGGCCGACACGATTGCGGCGCATCTGCCGCTCAAGCTGGACAGCAAGCAGGCCGTGCTCAGCCTGTCCAGTGTCAAGGAGCGGCTGGAGAACCTGTTCGAACAGATCGAGCGCGAAGTTGACATCCTCAATGTTGACAAGAAGATCCGTGGCCGTGTGAAACGCCAGATGGAAAAGAACCAGCGTGACTTCTACCTGAATGAGCAGGTCAAGGCGATCCAGAAGGAACTGGGCGAGGGTGAAGAAGGCGCGGACATCGAAGAGATCGAGAAGAAGATCAAGGCCGCAAAGATGCCCAAGGAAGCCTTGAAGAAGGCCGAGGGCGAGCTGAAGAAGCTCAAGCTGATGTCGCCCATGTCCGCAGAAGCCACCGTGGTGCGCAACTACATCGACGTGCTGGTGGGCTTGCCTTGGGCGGCCAAGACCAAGATCAAGCACAACCTGACCCATGCCGAGGCCGTGCTGAA
>JAVBYK010000249.1 GCA_030824095.1 bacterium | reverse complement strand
GTGTGGACCACCTCCCACTGCCAGGACCAGGACCATCCCCAACTGACGGTGCAGAACCTGACCTTCACCGACGCCAATTCCAGCGGCGCCAGCCCGGACGGTGGCGGCGCCATCTGGGCGCGCGGCGGCCGTTTGAAGGTGGTCAACAGCCGGTTTTTCCGCAACCAGTGCGATGCCACCGGACCCGACGTGGGGGGTGCGGCCATCCGCGCCTTCAGCCAGTCACAGAACCTGCCGGTCTATGTGGTGAACTCCACCTTTGGCGGGCGCACCGACCTGGGCAATGTGTGCTCCAACGGCGGCGCGCTCAGCAGCATTGGCGTGTCGTATGCGGTGATCAACAGCCGCTTCACCCACAACCGCGCCATTGGCCAGGGTGCCAACCCGGCGCGCTCGGGCACAACAGGGGGCGGAAGCGGTGGCGCCATCTACAACGACGGCAACAGCTTCCACCTGCAGGTGTGCGGCAGCGAGTTGAACAACAACACGGCCAGGGAAGGCGGTGGCGCCATCTTCTTCGTCAGCAATGACCGCAGCGGCACGCTGGCGATTGCCGACTCGGTGCTCAGCGCCAACCCCAGTGCGGGGTTCGAGACCGCGGGGCTGCCCGGCATCTTCTACCTGGGCAACGGCAACCCGCAGCTGAGTGCATCCACGCTGGACCGTGGCAACGCAACCGTGTCAGCCGAGTGCGTCTTCAACTGGGGGGAGCACCACTACGCCGACCTGCTGTGGCCTGCCACCACGCGCGCACAAACCATGGCACCCTACTACTACCGCCACTACCCCGGCACCAACAGTTATGTGGGCATTTCCTCGCAGGACGATCGCCTGCGCTACATGGGCAGCGCCAGCAACCACCAGATGCTGGACCTGGGGTCCATGGCTACCTGGAAGCAGTCGGCCGGCTGCCTGTGAACCGCTGGGCTCAGTGGCTGAGCTTGCCCTGCACGCCGGCCACCAGCCAGTTCATGCCGAGAATCTGCACGTCATTCAGCGTCTGCCCCGCGGCAATGACGGTGCGGCCCTCGTTGTCCAGCACCGCCTGCTTGGCCGCAAAGGGATGCAGCTTGCCACTGGCAATGTCCTTCTGGCGCGCCAGCACTTCCTGCTGCACGGCCTTGGGTACCTTGCTGCCAAAGTCGCCGACGCGGATCATGCCGTCCTTGACACCGCCCCACACGGTGCCGGACTTCCAGGTGCCATCCAGCACCGCCCGGGCGCGGCGGGTGTAGTAGTCGCCCCACTGGTGAGTCACGGCCGCGATCTGCGCATCGGGTGCGATTTTTCGCATGTCGGAGTGGTAGGCCACGGCCAGCTTGCCGCGCTCCTGCGCTGCGGTCATCACGGCTGTGGAACCGGTGTGGAAGGCAATCACATCCACGTTCTGGTTGAACAGCGTCATGGCCGCATCGCGCTCACGCGTGGGGTCAAACCAAGCATTGAGCCAGACCACCTTGACCTCGGCCTTGGGGTTGACGGAACGCATGCCCAGCGTGAAGGCGTTGATGCCCTGCAGCACTTCGGGGATGGGGAAGCCCGCCACGTAACCGGCCATGTTGCTGGTGGTCATGCGACCGGCGGCAATGCCGGCCAGGTAGCGGCCCTCGTAATAGCGCGCATTGGCCGCCGCGACATTGGGAGTGGTCTTGTAGCCGGTCACCGATTCAAATTTCACATCCGGGAACTCGGCGGCCACCTTGAGTGTGGGCTCCATGTAGCCAAAGCTGGGGGTGAAGATGAGCTTGTTGCCCTGGCGCGCCAGGTCGCGGATCACGCGCTCGGCGTCCGGCCCCTCGGCCACATTTTCAACATAGCTGGTCTGCACGGCGCTGCCCAACGCCGCCTGCATCGCCAGGCGCCCTTCCTCGTGCTGACGCACCCAGCCAGCATCTGACAGCGGTGCGACGTAGACAAAACCCACCTTGAGGGGCTCGCCCTTGGGCGCGTCTTTGGCCTGGGAAGATTGGGAAAAAGCACCGGTGGGTGCAAGGGAAAAAGCGCAAGCGGCCACGAGCGTGGCGGCGAGGTTTTTGTACATGGTAGTCCTCTACATGGCTCCGGAACACAAAAAACAAGGCCCGCCGGAGCAGCGGGCCTTGGAAGGGGATTTTAGCCGGTTCGCAGTCAACCGGAGCTGAGCAGGACTAACGTACCGTGAACCCCTGCGACTGGAAGTCGAACCAGTTGGCTTGGATGCGCACCCGATAGCGCCGCGCACTCTCCTGCCACCAGTAGCTGGATTCCATGCCGGCCGGCACGCCGCCCAGGGTCAGGTCGGGAACGAGGACCATGTCCTGTCCCTGCAGACGCACGGTGGCCGTGCCATCCATCTGGATGCTCATCGTCGCAGCCGGGTCGATGGACTGCAGGGTCCGCAGTGCGGCATCGGCTTCCCGGAATGCCGGATACAGGGTCTGGCTGTTGCCGGCCGCATCCGTGAAGTGCAGGAAACCATCCGTCCCCATGGTCAGGGTGGGCATGCCGCCGGGGTTAGCCTGCAGTTGCACAAAGACACTGGGTTGCACCACATAGATCAGCCCCCCCACCTGAGCCGTGAGGACACCGTTGCTCTCCATGCGTGCAGATGCACCTGGCGGCAGCAGGCCCACCAGCTCACCCAGGTTTTGCACCGTGGGAGCCACCAGCAACGCGGTTCCATTGGAGACGATCTGGTACTGGCCGTTGCCTTTGGGATACAGGCCATCGGGACGCGGGTCATTGGTTTGCACGGACAGCGGCGCAAACACGACATTGCTGCCATTGGGGGTGGTCAACACCACCGATCCATGGGGGGTCTGGCTGCTGAATTGCACGCCCGGTCCCAGCAATTGCTGCAGCACGTTCGTGACGCCTGCCACCACCGTGGGGCCTGATCCGCCACCCATGTTCAATACGGGGGGAGCCGATGTGAGTCCCGGTGGTGGGTTGCTCACCAATGGGGGAATCAACGGCGGCGGTGGTTCCACGGGTTGGGCGGCAATGGCGGCACTGGCGCTGGAACACACCTCCACGCCCGTGGACACGCCCGAGGTGGCTACCGGTGTCACGCAGAAGAACAGATGCTTACCCAGCACATCCGCCCCCAGGCTATAGCTCTGGCTTGTGGCCCCCGTCAGGGCGGCCTTGCTGGCGCCACTGGACTGGGTGTCAGCCATCCAGCGGAAGGTGGACACACCCTGCGGATCGTTCTCGGTATCGGCGTAGGTGTAGGCGCCGGTCAAAGTGCTGCCCACCTGGGCAGTGCCCGACAGTGTCACGTTGCTGGCCACGGGTGCTGTGTTGGCAATGAAACTGGCCGTCACGCTCTTGAGCGCCGTCACATTGAACAGGGTACAGGTCGCACCCGTGCAATCGCCACTGAACACGCCAAAGGCATAGTTGGCATTGGGCGTTGCGGTACAGGTGGCGTTGCCACCATGTGGCACCGGGTTGGGCGTGCACGTCACCGAGCCGCCCGCCACCGGACTGGCCGTGGTGGTGATGGCGTAGGTGTTCTGCGTGAAGCTGGCTGTCACGCTCTTGGCCGATGTGACGTTGGACAGGGTGCAGCTTGCGCCCGAACAATCACCACTGAAACTGCCAAAGGTGTAGCCGGCATTGGCCGTTGCCGTGCAGGTGCTGTTGCTGCCATGCGTGACTGGGTCAGGCGTGCAGCTCACCGTGCCGCCCGCCACCGGACTGGCGGTTGCGGTGATGGCGTAGGTATTCTGCGTGAAGCTGGCTGTCACGCTCTTGGCCGCAGTCACGTTGGACAGGGTGCAGGTTGCCCCAGTGCAATCGCCACTGAAACTGCCAAAGGTGTATCCCGCATTGGCCGTTGCCGTGCAGGTGCTGTTGCTTCCGTGGTTCACCGGATTGGGTGTGCAAGTCACCGTCCCGCCGGCCACCGGGTTGGCCGTGGCGGTAACGGTGTAGCTGTTCAGGGTAAAGCTGGCCGTCACACTCTTGGCCGATGTCACATTGGACAGGGTACAAGTGGCGCCCGAGCAATCACCGCTGAAGCTGCCAAACGTGTAGTTGGCATTGGGTGTTGCCGTACAGGTTGCGCCGCTGCCGTGACTCACCGGATTGGGGGTGCAACTGACCGTGCCACCCGCCACCGGACTGGCCGCGGCCGCAACGGCATAGGTGTTCAGCGTGAAGGTCGCCGTGACACTCTTGGCCGACGTGATGCTGGCAAGCACACACGTGGCGCCCGAGCAGTCGCCACTGAAGCTGCCAAAGGTGTAGCCGGCGTTGGCCGTTGCGGTACAGGTCGCACCACTGCCATGGCTCACCGGATTGGGCGTGCAGCTGACCGTGCCCCCTGCCCCCGGACTGGCCGTCGTGGTGATGGAATAGCTGTTCAACACAAAATTCGCCGTGACGCTGCGGGCTCCCGTCACATTGGCCAGCGCGCAGGTCCCACCTGTGCAGTCGCCGCTGAACCCGGTGAAGGTATAACCCGCATTGGCCGCGGCCGTGCAGGTGCTGTTGTCCCCATGGTTGACCGGGTTGGGCGTGCACCCGACAGAGCCGCCTGCCAACGGGTTGGCCGTGGCGGTGATGGCATAGCTGTTCAAGGCAAAGTTGGCCACGACACTCTTGGCAGAGCTGACGTTGGAAAACGCGCAGGTCCCACCCGTGCAATCACCACTGAACCCGGTGAAGGTGTAACCCGCATTGGCAGCGGCCGTGCAGGTGCTGCTGCCCCCTTGCATGACTGTCGCAGGCGAGCAGGACACCGTGCCGCCCGCCACCGGGCTGGCCACTGCGGCAATGGCAAAACCGGCCAGGTCACCACTGAGCGTCAGGGAATAATTTCCATACAGGGGGTATGCCCCATCCGCTTGCCCGGAGTAACTGGTGATCACCAGGTAATAGCTGGTGTTCGCAGCAAGCCCACCCGCTACGATCCGCGCGTGGGGATACCCGGCGCCATCATCGTCGGCGACCCGCACATTGGACTGGGGGCTGCCCGGATCAAAGCTGGTGTACAGGGCCAGGAACGAATCAAACGCCGTGCCCGCGCCGACGGTCATGCTGACCGTTCCACCCACAGTGCCCGTCTTGACCTCCATCACTGCATACGGCATGCCGGTATTGGCCGACGCCTGGTAATTGAAACCGGTGTAGAGGTCGCTGGTGCGGTTGAACGTGGGAGACGCTCCATCCAGGGTGCCCGTTAGAGTCACATCCACCGCATGGGCAGAGCCAGCCATCAGCATTGCGGTTCCCAGCGCTGCCAGCACCTTCTTCAAGAAGTTGTTCATCATGGTGATGCTGTCCAGGGTTATGGGCGGGCAGGAAAGACGCCCTGCAAGGCAATGATGCAGTTCAGGGTGATGTAGGGCATCATGTTGTTGTGGGGCTGCCCCCCCCCTTGCGGGACTAGCGCGCCTGGCGCCATGGTCGTTGTCGCAGCGCTGCCATACAACTTGCCGGTAGCCGCCTGGGCCAGGACATTTCCACTGGGAGTTGTCTGGGTCGCCACATTGGCATCCACCTGAATCTGGTGTGTGTGCATCGGCATTTCACTCTCCATCAGCGTATGGGTTTCTTCACCACCCGCCTGGCCCAGATCGTAAAGCGACAAACCCGCGCCCTGGCCGTCCTTGATCAGCACCCGGCCTTGCATGTTGGGCAGCGCAAAAGTGGTTTGCCCGTTGCCGCCGTAGGTGGTGCCCAACAGGGAAAACAGCGCCGTGTTCTGCGCGATGGACAGCAGTTGCCCATCGCACAGAGCCCAACCCGTGGGGGCAAAGTTATAGGGCACCCACATGATCTCCCCGACAAAGGGCTGGATGCCCCCCGCCCCAGCGCCGCCAGGCTGGATGGCACCCAGCACGGCTCCCAGAACCACCACCATGCGTCGAATCTGTTTCTTCATTCTGTTCTCCCTCGAAATGTGAGCATCTTCAGTTGCGGGTCGGGAAGACTCCCACCAAGGAAATGATGCAGGTCATCGCAATATAGGGTTTCATGTTGTTGTGGGGCTGGTTGCCGCCCTGCGAGGTGACGGCGGCTGGTGCCAGGCTGGTGGTCGTGGTTGCAGCATAGGCCGATGTGCCGGCGCTGGTTTTTGCGGGAACAGTCGTGTTGCCGGGCGTGGCAACGGTGGCCTCTTTCGCGTCAACGTTCACCAGATGGGTGTGCGAGGGCAGCTGGGTGCTCAATAGCGTCACAG
>JAVBYK010000340.1 GCA_030824095.1 bacterium | reverse complement strand
GCGACCCCGCAGGCCCTGGAACAGGTCGTCAGTGCGCAGCAAAGCACCGCCCTGCAAAGCACCCCGCCCGAGCTGGCCGACCTGCTGGAGACAACCTGGCAATGGCTGGCAGAGAGCCCGAAGCAACGCCGGGTGATGACCCTGGGTGACGCCAACTATCCGCCATCCTTGCTGAACATGGAAGATCCGCCCTTGCTGCTGTATGGCATGGGTGCTGAGCAGGTTTGGGCCCATGGCGGCCTTGGTCAGGCCATGTCGCGCAGCCTGGCCGTGGTTGGCAGCCGCAATCCGACACCGCAAGGCGCCGTCAACGCCCGGCAGTTCTCACAGGCACTGGCCCAGGCCGGCCTGTCCATTGTTTCCGGGCTGGCCCTGGGGGTGGATGGTGCCGCACATGAGGGTGCGCTGGACGGGGCCCCGGACGGCCAGTTGGCAACCATCGCCGTCGTCGGCACGGGCCTGGACCGGGTCTACCCCCGGCAGCACCGCGATCTGGCACATCGCATCGCCCAGCGGGGTGTGCTGATCAGCGAATACCCGTTGGGCACGCCCCCACTGTCGGCCAATTTTCCCAAACGCAACCGCATCATTGCCGGCCTGTCCAGCGGCACCCTGGTCGTCGAGGCAGCGCTGAAATCCGGCTCTCTGATCACTGCGCGATTGGCATCCGAGCAGGGCAAGGAGGTCTTCGCCATTCCCGGATCCATCCATTCCACCCAGGCCCGAGGCTGCCACGCCCTGATTCGCCAGGGCGCCAAGCTGGTTGAAAGCGCGCAGGATGTGCTGGAGGAGCTGTTGCCGGGCGCACTGGCATCCACCGCCCGAACGGCAGTACCCGACGACACGGACACGGACACGGCCGACACCGAGGACAGCCTGTTACAGGCACTGGGCTTCAGCCCCGTCGGCCTGGATGCCTTGCAGGCTCGTACCGGGCTGGATACACCCACACTGCAAGCGAGGCTGATGACGCTGGAAATCGAAGGCCATCTGACCCGCCTTCCCGGAGGCCTGTTTCAGCGCATGGCACGCGGCTAAGACGGTCCTTTCCCGTGGGGAACACCCCCTAAACGAGAAATAAGGGGGAAAGTCAGACCCCGCAGACGATGCCCGTTTTTCTGCGCTATATTGGCAGCATGTTTGAAGTGCTTGTCTTCGTTTACGAAAACTACTACGCAGGTGACAGCTGCCCGGAGCCCGCCCATCTGGAGCGAAAACTCAATGCCGTCGGCTTTGAATCCGACGAGATTGACGATGCACTCACCTGGCTCAAAGGCTTGAACACGGCAGCCCGCGGATCAACCGGTTTTGCCGGTACTTCCCAACTGGTAGCACCCGAGCCTTGGCTGCGCGAACCCTGCGCAACCAGCGTGCGAATCTATCCGCTGGCCGAACAGGTCCATCTAGGCCCAGAATGCCTGGGCTTCATCAGTTTCCTGGAATCGGCCGGTGTGTTGCCGGCCTCGATGCGCGAAGTGGTGATTGACCGGGCCATGGCTGCGCCTGGCGCGCCGGTATCACTGGATGATCTGAAGATCATCATCCTAATGGTGTACTGGAGTTTTGGGCATGAGCCCGATGCGCTGGTGCTGGACGAACTCTGCGACGACAGCAGCGACCGCGTCGCACACTAAAACAACTGGCCCCAACGCTCACCCACTGCGTGTGGGTCGCTGCCCCCAAGAGGCGGTCAGGCCAGCAGGCGTTCCGGGTTGGCTTCGATCTTGGACAGGGCGTCGCGCGTGGCGCGCACGGTGAGAGTCTCTTCTTCCTGCGGCAACAGCAAACCCGCTTGCAAATAGGCCGCCAGACGCCCGCCCTGGATCAAGAAGCTCTTGCCCGACGTGGCGGCAAACAGGTTCAGGTGCTTGCGGTCACTGCGCCATGCAAACTGCACCTGCGTGATCTGGTTGTTGTGGTCCAGGGTGAACCAGGACCCCAATTGCAGCTCCTGCGCCCAGGCCATCATGGCTGCGGTTGGCTTGGAGCCACCATTGCCCACCACCTCGATGGCGGAGGCATCGATGCCCAGCATCATCTCGATGCTCTCGGAATCCAGCGGTAGGTCGCCCATGCCGTCTTCACTCACGAAGTCTTCCAGATTGCCCAGGCGCTGGGCCATGGCATCGATCTTGGCCTGCGGTATGGCCTGGGTCTTGGACAGGAAGGCATCTGCCAACGTGTCGCTGACGGTCTTGATGTGCGCATCCTGCTCACTGGGTGCCATCGCCAGCAGGGTCATGCCGGAGCGCAAGCGCAACAACAGGTTGGGCAAATCCTGGATGACCCGCGCGCGATCCGCCCGATTGGGTTTGGCGCTGGCCGCCCACACCAGATCGGTGGCCGACTTCTTGAGGGTGAGCGTGTCCTTGTGCTGCGGGCCCTTGCGCACTGCCGCGACGGCCAGTACTTCAGCCCAGACCTTGAACAGGAATTCGCGGATCTCGTCGCGCACCGGCATGTCCTTGAGCATGTTGCGCATCTCGATGGTGTACTGGATCGCCAGGGTTTCCTTCTGTTCCACCTGCTGGGCGACGCTGACCACCTTTTGCGTGGCGCCCTTTTCGGTCAGGAACTTGGAGAGGAACTTCTGGAATTCCTCGTACACCACCTGGTACACCTTCTTGCCGGTCTCCGGGTACTGCTCGATGACCTGCACAATGCGCTTGATCTCCAGCTCCATGGCATTGCCCTGCACGCCGGCCGAATCAAAGCCCATCACCACCGACCCCATGCGGTCGATCAGCAGCCGAGCCGGATGGGTGGTCGTGCCCAGGAAGTCCGGATCTTCCAACGCCACCCGCAACACCGGCATCTGCAAGCGGGCAAACCACACCCGAATGCCCGGTGGAATGCGCTCCTCGGCCAGAATGGCCTGGAACATCAGCGCCACAATTTCAATGGTTGCCTTCTCACCCTTGGTCTCTGCCTTCTTTTTCAGTTCGGCAGTCTTCTCGCGCAGATCGCCAGCCACCCGGGCCACGCCTGCGGGGCTGTAATCCTCATACAAGGTGCCACCCGACGCATAGGTTCCGGGCTGGCCCGGCTGGGGCGGAGCGATGGCGGCGGCAAGGGCAGGCGAGGGCACATGGTGGTGCTGCGTTCCGGAAAAGTCTCCTCCACCGTGGCTGACAAACAAACGCCGGATCTGGCCGATCACGCCTTGCGCACGGCTACGCGCGCGCGCCATCGGCGTAGCAGCCGTCATCATGCGGGTTTCTTCCGAGGCCGAATGGGCCTGCTGCATGCCAGTTTGCATGCCGGAGGATTGTTTCCAGAAGGGCGTTGGGGATGACGAGGAACCGGGGCCTGTCGATGCAGCGCCATCAGACGCTGCTCCACCACCCGACTGCGCAGCGGGTCGCGCACCCCAGCCCAAGCGTCCGCCAAAGAAACCTCCACCTGAACGTTCAGGGGCACTGCCACTGCCTGCAGACTGCATTCCATGCGAACCATGCCCGGTTGCAGGTCCTGCATACCCTGTATTCCCGCCCGGCATTTGCCCGCCTTGGGGTTGTTGCCCCCCACCTTGCCCGTAGCCACCTTGCCCGTAGCCACCCTGCCCAAAGTCACCGTGGCCACTGGCCCCGCTCTCTGGCTGCTGCGGGGTATTGGGTACAGGCGCGCCAGCCGGCGGTCGTGCTCGTGGAGGCGCTCCACTGCGGACCGGACTCTTGACGCGGTCCTTGAGCTCGATGGTGGGCATGACGCCCTTCTTGATCAGAATCTCGTTGGCGTTGGCGTACGCGATCTTCAGGCGTTCGATCAGCAGTTTCTGGACCACTTCGTTGACCATGGACCAGGAGTCGCCACGCATGCCGGAGTTGGCCCATTGCTCGACCATCAGCAGCACCAGCACCTCGGGCCGCAACAGATCGTGGCCAGGCAGTTCTTCCGTTCCTTCCAGGAACTGCATGCGCAGGCGGAGGTCCTCCAATTGCGCATGAACCTTATCCGCAACTGCCATGACCAGGCGGGAGGCCAGAATCTTGTTCTCGACCACATCCGTACCGACCAATTGCAGGCCCTCGGACTCCAGGTCCTGGGTCTTCTTTTTCTTGGGCGGATCCAGGCACTCTGTCCACACCTTCATGGTGCCTTCCAGCCACAGGGGACGGCATTTCTTGTAGGCCATCCAGGTATCACGACGCTCCTGGCTTTCGCGGGCGTTGCAGGGCTCGTCCATCAGGATCGTCAAGTGCTCCTGTACCGCCGCGCCAATCTCGGTCATAGCCCGGCCAACCTCGGCCAGAAAGCGCTCACGCACCGCCCTGGCAAACTGCTGCCGGGGTGAAAGACTGGAGGAACCGGGATGAGCAGTGGCCATGGGTCAGTCAGAATTACACAGTGGCGCCTGCGTTCGGGTCGGCCGGATCGCCGTCCTTTTTCACCGGTCCCTTGATCAGGTCTTCCCGCTGAATGCCCAGCCACATCGCAATGGCGGCGGCCACAAACACCGACGAGTAAATGCCAAACAGAATGCCGATGGTCAGGGCCAGGGCAAAGTAATGCAGCGTGGCGCCACCAAACAACAGCATGGACAACACCATCAACTGCGTGCAACCGTGGGTGATGATGGTCCGGCTGATCGTCGATGTGATGGCACTGTCGATGATCTGCATGGTGTTCATCTTGCGGAAACGGCGGAAGTTCTCGCGAATCCGGTCAAAGATCACAACCGATTCATTCACCGAGTAACCCAGCACGGCGAGCACCGCTGCCAGCACCGGTAGTGAAAACTCCCACTGGAAGAATGCAAAGAACCCCAAAATGATGATCACGTCGTGCAAATTGGCAATGATGGCAGCGACGGCAAACTTCCACTCGAAGCGAATCGCCAAGTACAGCATGACGCCGGCCACCACACAGGCCAGGGCCTTGAGCCCGTCGGCCGCCAGTTCGTCACCCACCTGCGGACCAACAAACTCCGTACGGCGCAGGGTCGCGCCGGCATCAGCCGCCTTCAACGCGGCCAGCACGCGCTCGCTCTGCGCGCCGGAGCTGCTGCCCTTTTGCACCGGCATGCGGATCAGCACATCCTGGGTCGTGCCAAAGTTCTGTACCTGTACATCGTTGATCCCCAAAGCCGCGACGCTGTTGCGAATGGCGTTGAGGTCCGCGGGCTGGGAATAGCTGACCTCCATCAGCGTGCCACCGGTGAATTCCACCGATAAATGCAGACCGCGCGAGAACAGGAAGAAGACGGCCGCCAAAAACGTGATCAGCGAAACCAGATTGAACACAAGCGCATGCCGCATGAACGGAATGTCGCGGTGGATTTTGAAGAATTCCATGCCGTTTCCCTTTAGTTTGTCGTGACCTGATTATCAGAATCAGGCCGCCAAACCGTGCCTATGGAGACACTCTTGAGTTTCTTCTGCCGACCGTACCATAAATTTACCACGCCACGCGAGAAGAAGACCCCCGAGAGCATGCTGGTCAGGATACCCAGGCAGTGCACCACGGCAAAGCCACGCACTGGCCCGGACCCAAAAGCCAGCAAGGCCAGACCAACGATCAGAGTGGTCACATTGGAGTCGATGATGGTGGCCCAGGCACGGTCATAGCCAGCATGGATGGCCGCCTGCGGCGAGGCACCGCTGCGCAGCTCCTCGCGAATCCGCTCGTTGATCAGCACATTGGAGTCAATCGCCATACCCAATACCAGCGCCATGGCCGCCATGCCGGGCAGCGTCAACGTGGCCTGCAGCATGGACAGCACCGCCACCAGCATCAATAGGTTGAACGCCAGCGACACGCTGGAAATGACGCCAAACAGCATGTAGTACAGGCACATGAAGACGGCCACGGCCAAGAAGCCCCAGGTCACGCTGTTGAAGCCCTTGGCAATATTTTCCGCACCCAGGCTGGGGCCAATGGTGCGCTCTTCGATGATTTCCATGGGCGCGGCCAACGAGCCAGCGCGCAACAGCAGCGCCGTGTCGGCGGCCTCCACCGTGGTCATGCGACCGGAGATCTGCACCCGGCCACCGCCGATTTCGGAGCGGATCACCGGCGCGGTCACCACTTCACCCTTGCCCTTTTCAAACAGCAGGATGGCCATGCGCTTGCCCACGCTTTCACGCGTCACATCGCGGAAGATACGGGCGCCCTTGGCATCCAGTGTCAGGTGCACGGCGGCCTCCTGGGTCTGGTTGTCGAAACCGGGCTGGGCATCGGTCAGGTT
>JAVBYK010000400.1 GCA_030824095.1 bacterium | reverse complement strand
CGCCCGGACCGCGCCGAGCTGGACAAGCTGACCACGCCCGAGCGCATTGACAAGATGCGTGCCCTGCGCACCGAACACATGGCCGCCATGGACAAACGCGAAGAGGCCATCAAGACCTTCTACGCCGCACTCAACGCCGACCAAAAGAAGGTGTTTGACACCGAGCATGCCCGCATGGGCCACCACCCCGGTGACCGCCGTGGCCCCGGTGGCATGGGCGCCGGCCCCGCTGCCGCCAAGTAGGCTCAGGCCAGCAGCGTTTTCAGTTCGCCGCTGGCAATCAGCTTCTGCACATCATTGGCACCCCCAACCAGGGTGCCCTTCACGAACACCATGGGAAACGTGGGCCAGCCGGTCCACAGTTTCAACGCATTGCGCTCGCGCCAGCAATTGAAGTAGTTGCCATACTCCAGGTAGTGGTAGGCAACCCCGGCGCCATCGAGCAGCTTGCGGGCCTTCTTGGGGAAGGGGTTCAGCCCCATTCCCACCACCACCACCGCATGCTTGGCCACGGCCGCCTGCACTTCCTTCACGATGGCCTGCTGGTGGGTCTCCACCCGCTCACGGATGGCGGGGTGAATGCGGGACTCATCAAGTATCGGACGCGGCATGCAGTTTCTCCAGTCGCAGCAAAAAAGATGCCCATTATCGCGGTGGGCTAAAGGTTTTTCCGTATCGTTTGATGGAGATCAAACGACTATAGTGTTTGCAGAACTACACTGCGCCGCTCGGCGCTTCAACGCCATGTCTCTACCCAACGCCCCACTCCCCACTGTGCACACGATTTCGTTGCAGCGCCCATTGGTCTGGCTGGTCTATGCCTGGCGGGACATGGCGCGCGTTGGCTGGGTCAGTTTCGCCCACGGGCTGGTGCTGGCCTGTGGGGGTGCGGCCATTGTCGCCCTGGCAAGCCAGCGCTTCTGGCTACTGGCCGGGGCACTCTCGGGCTTCCTGGTCATTGCCCCGGTGCTGGCCACCAGCCTGTATGCACTGAGCCGCACGCTGGAGCGTGGCGAAAAGGCCGGGTTGGGCGTGGTGCTGAAGACCTGGCTCAACTGGCAGAACAACAATTTCAACAAATGGGGCAACGACTACTGGTGCATGGTGCAGTTCGGCGCCCTGCTGGCGCTGGCCGCCACCGGCTGGGTGGTAACATCCGCCGCCCTGATCACCTTGCTGGCACCGGCGCCCATCCTGGGTCCGCTGGACTTTGTACGCCATGTGGTGCTGGCACCGGACAGCTGGCTGTTTGAACTCTGGCTGGCGCTGGGCGGCATCATGGCGGCACCACTGTTTGCCTCCAGTGTGGTCTCCATGCAGCTGCTGCTGGACCGCCGCGTCACACTGATGCAGGCGGTGCTGACCAGCTGGCAAGTGGTGCTGGCCAACCCGATTCCCATGGGATTCTGGGCGGCCCTGATCATGCTGTTTACCCTGCTGGGACTGGGCTCGCTGTTTTTGGGCCTGATCGCAGTGATACCGATGCTGGGCCATGCCAGCTGGCATGCCTACCGCGACCTGGTGGATGCAAGCAACCTGCCGGCGCGCGAACCGGTGCCCTGAGCACCCAACGGATACGGAACGTTTGAATGTTTGGTTACACGGAAGAACAGATTGCAAGCTTTGGCCTCACCTTCGGCGTGGGCGCGTTCATGCTCTACATGCTGTTCATCATCGGCCACCTGGCGTGGGAGTCCAAGGCTGGCAAGTTCGGCACCTTCGTGATCTTCCTGGGCCTGGCCTTTGGCATGGTCGGCTTTGTGGCCAAGGGTATCCTGCAGTGGTACCTGGAGAAGTAGAGGCCTTGCGCCTCAACCAAACGGGCGAATCCCAATCAGCCAGCCGTGCAGCTTGAACGCAAACGCGGCCCAGGCAACCACACCCACCACCACCGCTATAGCCGTCCCGGCAACCGTACCGGCCGGGTACTGCGTGCCCGCCGCCCGGTCACGCCGGCGCGCGGAGATGAAGTCCAGCACTCCCCAGGCGAGAAATGCGCCAAACAACACCGCATGCGCCACGCTGCCATTGGCCAGCAGATGCGCCAGGGCCCAGGCTTTGACGCCCAGCACCATGGGGTGGTGCACACGGGCCTTGATGCCATTGCGCGGCACGTAGGCAGCCGCCAGCAGGATGAAGGCCACCAGCGTCAGCAGCGAGGCCGCATGGCGCATGCCAAGCGGCGGCATCCACAGCATGACGGGGGTTTCCCGTGCCAGTGCAAATCCATAAATGATGAGACCAAAGCCCAACAGGGACAGCAGGGAATACAGACCCTTGTAGGCCCCTTCACCCACCTGGGCCCGGATGCGGGTGCGCCAGCCGTCGGCGACGATGCGCACCGAGTGCACGCCCAGAAACAGGATCAGTCCGGCCAGCAAATACACCATGGTGTTGTTTCCTTGATTGTTTGGGAAATGACTCGGGCGTTCAGGCGCCCAGAACGCGGTTCTTGCCGGCACGCTTGGCCAGGTACATGGCCTTGTCCGCGCGCTTGATGGCGTCGGCACCGGTTTCATCGGGTGCCAGCTGCGCCACGCCAGCGCTGAAGGTGATCAGCACCTTCTCGGTGCCGGCCAGGAAAAACTTCTTGGTGAGTTCACGCTGCAGCCGGGTCATGGCTTCAATGCCCTTGTCCAGTGGCGTGTCAGGCAACAGGATGACAAATTCCTCGCCGCCATAGCGGGCCAGCGTGTCCTGCGGGCGCATGCACTCACGCGCCACCTTTGCCAGATGGGTCAACGCTTCATCACCGGTGGCATGGCCCAGGGTGTCGTTGAGCTTTTTGAAGTTGTCGATGTCCAGCAAAGCCATGCACAGGGGGGTGTCCTTGCGCCGCACGCTGGAAATCTCGCGCTGCACGGCCTCTTCCAGGCCCTTGCGGTTGAGCGCGCCGGTCAGCGGGTCGTGGCGTGCCTGGGTGCTCACGCGATCCAGCTCCTGATGCAACTTGGCCAGCTCGGCATCGGTCTGGTTGACACGTTCGCGCATGGCCTGCAGTTCTTCGCTGGACGTCAGTGTCTGACTGGCCATGGAACGGGTGGCACTGACCACTTCTTTCAGCAATGGTGCAATCTCTTCAATCGTCTTGGCCTGCTCGATCTGGCGGGCATTGACTTCCAGTTTCTCGTGGAAAGTGCCGGTCGATTTGGCCATGTCCGACAAGCGGTCAATGAACGTGGCCAGCATCTGGCGCATTTCATTCTGCGCCTGCAGCGCGCGTTCCTTGGCGTCCTTCTGCTTGAAGATGACATCTTTCAGGCGACGCTCCACATCATCCAGGCGACGCAACGTCAATGGAGGGGTGGAGGCATCCATCAAGGCGTCCATCTGCCCCTTGAGCCACTGTTCATCCAGACTCAGTTCGGCAATGTTCTCGAACACCAGGTGCAGCAGCTTGAGCAGGGTCTTCTTGATCTCGGCCTGATCCTCGGCAACAAACGAGACGCGGTCGGTGTAACCCAGCAACATGGTTTTAAGGGCAACCACGTCTCCGCCGGCCTGGCGCAACGCCGTGGTCAATGTCTTGGTCAGTTCAGCAAAACGCTCATCATCACTGCCCAGCGCCGGCTGGGTGTACTCGATGAGCCGGCCCATCTGCCCCAGGAATTCAGTGGTCAGTGCTGGTGCCGATGCATTCAGACCCGTCTTGGGTAGGGCCGGCGCGGCTGTCTCATCCGTTCCCGTCAGCGGCGAAAAACTGCCATAGGCCACCAGGGCCGTCTTGACGCCATCCCAGTTCAGGCGGTCAATGGCATATTCCAGCAGGCCACGCTGCTTTTGCTGTCCCGGTGTCTTCACCGGCAGTGCCTTGGCAATGTCGCGCAAGGTCTCGGCCGGGAATGGAGTGATAGCGGGAACGCCAGCGATCTCGTTGTAGATGGCCTGGTAGTTGGCTGGCGTGGGAACCAGCTTCTTGGTGGTCAGCTGCTTGAGCGTTTCGCGCGCAATTTCAAATGGTTTTTTTTCACTCATCACCAATCACCTGCTACAAAATAGATAGCTAACTACACAATATTCACGAGGGCTAATTCCCTATTTGATCACTAATCGTCTGGCTGCGCACAACCCACTCAGCGCAGCGCCAGAAAAGCCTTGAGAGACGCCACCGTGCTTTGCGGATCTTCTTCGTGGGGCACATGGCCCAAACCATCAAACACCACCAGCTTGGAACCCTGGATATCGGCCGCAAAGCGTTGACCATTGTCGGGCGGAATCAACCGGTCCTTTGCGCCCCACAGAATCAGCGTTGGCAGCTTCAATTGCCGGATCGTGTCTTCCTCGCCGCTGAGTCGTTGGTCCAGCCGGTAGGCCAACGCCTGGCGGTTGCCTGCACGCAGGGTCAGCTCGTAGTAGCGGTCGACCAGTTCACGCGTCACCCGGGTCGGGTCACCATACACATTACGCACGCTGCTATCGACCACGCCCCGTGGCAACACATGTTCCATGAGCCCGCGCAGACCGGGTGTGCGGGCAATGCGAAAACCAATCGGCACCGAGGTGGATTGCAGCGGATAACCGGCGGAGTCCACCAGCACCAGTTGGCGCACGCGCTGCGGCATGGCCAGTGCGGTGCCCCAGGCGATTTGCCCACCCAGTGAGTTGCCGGCCAACACAAACTGCTGCACGCCCAGCTGGTCCATGACGGCGCCCACAAACCGCACATAGGCAGCAATGGAATAGTCGTTGTGCGGATCGGGCCCGGTCAGCCCGAAGGCCGGCAAATCAAAGCGAATAACCCGGCGCTGGCCTTTCAGGCTCTCGGCCCAGCCATCCCAGGTGTGCAGGCTGGCCGAGGTGCCATGCAGCAGAACTATGGGCAGGACGTCATTACGCGGCCCCTCGTCCCGCAGATGGACCTGCATGCCGTTGACCGCAATGAACTGGGAAGGCGGCTGCGCCCAGCGGGCAGACAACTGCGCAACCGTGCGATCCGGCGCCCAGGTTGCCAAAAGCCCGGCGACCAGAAAGACCACACAGGCCAGCAACAACACACCCGCAATACGGAGAATCAGTTTCATGGGGCGAACTCTACACCCCCGTTGCTGCGATCTGTCAAAGCACAAAGCTGTGGATAGTTCCGGCATAAGCCCCTGCTTATCCACAGGCCAGGGCAAAACCCGGAAGTTGTTCATACTGGCGTGCGCCGCCCGAAGCGCTGTCGCCCACAGGGGTTCATCGTATGCAAGTCTATGATTTAAAAGGGGAAAAATGGCTTGTGCACACAGAACAGCGATCCTTATCTACTACTACTACCTTTTAAATACAGTATTAAGACAATAGGAGAGAACAAGTGCCGCGCAAAATTTAAAGTTTTCCCCATGCCGGTGTGGCGTGTTGGCAGGCTCTGGAAAAGAAGCTGGGTCGGGGGCGGATTTGGCCCCGTCAATCAAGTAAGATTCGCCGACTTCGGCTCAAGCCCTCCACGTTTTCACGGCACGTCCCAGTAAATTTTTTCCCTCATGTCTGTTTCCTCCGCGGGTCATCGTGTGGGCCAAGTGCCTGCATCCTTCGAAATCAAAAGCGCCCAGTTGCCACTGGTGGCGCTTTTGCTGAAGTCCAGCGACGTGGACCGGCTGACGGAGGAACTGCTGGCGCAGTTTGGTCCGCAGGGGGAAAGTCCGGATTTTTTCGACCACGATGCGCTGGTCCTCGACTTTTCGCACCTGGACCCCGAGACACCTGTTTTCGATCTGGTTCCCTTGCTCAAGGTCCTGCGTGCCTGCAGCCTGGTTCCGGTCGCAGTGCGGGGTGCCAGCCCAGAGGCCATGGCCGCGGCACTGGCCGTCGGATTGGTGGAAGCGCCAATGGAGGTGCACCGGCCGCGACCGGTGGTGGCCGAGGTTGCCGAGCCGGTGGTGGTTCAGGAAGTGGTGCGCGACGTCGTACACGAGGTGATCCGCGAGATACCGGGGCCTGGCACCATGGTGGTGGACAAGCCGCTGCGCTCGGGGCAAAAGGTCTATGCCCGTGGCTGCGACCTGGTGGTGTTGGCCATGGTCAACCAGGGGGCCGAGGTGGTGGCCGATGGCAATATCCACGTCTACGCGCCACTGCGCGGCAAGGCCATGGCGGGGGCCCGCGGCAACACCAACGCCCGCATTTTTTCACTGTGCCTGGAGCCCGAGCTGATTTCGATTGCCGGGGTTTACCGCACCAGCGAAAACGCCCTGGCACCCGACGTGCAAGGCAAGGCCGCCCAGGTGCGGCTGAGCAATGACGG
>JAVBYK010000112.1 GCA_030824095.1 bacterium | reverse complement strand
GCCTTGTGCTTGTCAAAGCGCACATCCGGGTCCAGGCCCGTCATGCCGACGTAGACGCAGGGCTTGCCATCAATGTAACTTGGGTTGTTCTTGCGAAAGCGCGGCTCAAAGAGCACGTCTTTGGAGAGTTCAACCACGTAGACGTGGTGGTGCTTGCGGCGGGGCATGGTGGAGGGATTGCTAGGCTTCAAATAGGGCGCTAGCCTTCGTCGAAGGGGTTTAAGCAGCTACTGAAAGCATAGCACTTCAAACCCTGCACCATGGCGAAAACAAGGGAGGTCTACATGGCAACCAACACCAACCAGCAGTTCGCCGTCCTCATTGACGCCGATAACGCGCAGCCACCCGTCGTTTGACCCACGCAACTACGGCGTGGCCAAGCTGGGCGAACCGATCCGCCAGCAGGCGGCGACCTAGAACCAAGACCCTGGCTCGGCCAAAAACGCCAACTAGTCGGCAGGCACTATCCGGCGCAAAGACCGCAGCTTTTGCCACAACACCGCTTTGGGCATTTGCATGGCCATGACTTGCATGCAGCGCTCCAGCCAACCCTGCCGGTGTTGCAAGCGGTCAATTGCCTTGCCCAGGTCGCGCGCGACGCTGGGGCCATAGGCCTGTTCTGCCTTGGTGAGTGCGGCACGCAGTGCGGGTAGGGGCAGCCCCATCATGGCAAGGTCAATCACGTCGCGGCTGAACACACCGTCATCGGCCTGCCGGTCTGAGTTGGCAAGGAGTTTGGACGTGGCCAGGTCCAGCCTGGTTAGCGTGGGCACACCGCAAATGGCGTCGCTGGAACCGGGTGTTTCCAGCGCAATGCGTGCTTCGCGCACGATCTCAAACTTGATGCTGTGCCCGTCCATCTGAATCTGGGTGCGAATGCCATATTGGTCTGCCCGTATCTCGCGCAGAGCCACCAAGGGCGGTGTGTGCGGATGTGTGATGGCTGCCAAGCCGGCAGGGTGTGTCAGCTGCTGCCGCAGCTCGCGGTAGCCTGCGGCGTCGGACACCAAAAAATCGATGTCCACCGATTCACGGTATTCGCCATGGCGCAAGGCAATGCAGGTGCCGCCGCCAAAATAGCAACCGTGCGCAAGCAGCGTGGCACCGTTCAAGGCATTCAGCACATGGGCAATGCGC
Source organism: bacterium (assembly GCA_030824095.1). Lineage (GTDB taxonomy): Bacteria > Pseudomonadota > Gammaproteobacteria > Burkholderiales > Burkholderiaceae_C > Allorhodoferax. The sequence continues at coordinate 5,105 of JAVBYK010000112.1, read as the reverse complement.
TGGTGGTGTGGGCGGTCAAACTGCATGGCTGAAAGCTATGCGCAGGGCCTGCAGCAGGGCCTGCTCGTCTGCAGACATGGCGGGCACATCCAGATGGCGGGCGTTGCGTTCGTATATGTCCAGTGCCTCTGTGGGCGTCAGTGTGTCGGTGCCGTGTACCTGCCAAGCCAACGCACGCAGCTGCGGGTATTCCGACAGCGACACCCGCGCGGGAATCCACCCTGTGCGATCTGGCTGCGCTGCGGTGCGCTTGCTCTCGTCGGCCGTGATGACGGCCTGCAGTGACATCCCTAACGCTGCCAGCGCGTTGGACCACGCGCCCATGGTTACAGACGGCTCACCCTTTTCTATGCGGTGCAGCGTGACGCGCGACATTCCTGCTGCCTCGGCAGTCAGGGTGGCGTTCAGGCGCAGAGCCTTGCGACGGGCACGTAGTTGCGCGCCCAAGGCTTGCAGTTGGGCTATGCCGCTCTCGTCTGATGGAATAGGTTTGTCTGTCATAGTGTTTCTCATTATTTACAAAATAGTATTTTTGTCAAATATGGGAAACAGTTTTTGTTCATTAAAACGGTCTTGGCTTTGTAGTCACCCAACGCTCGACAGTAACGCGATGCTCTATTTGAAATGCACTGGCGTTGTTCAAAAAGCACTGGGCCTGCCCAAGACCGTTCTGGCTGACGCAATCCCCAGCTCGGCCCCCTTGGGTAACTGGTACGTCAATCGGTTCGATACCGGGCTAACGGCGCCGGGTGATCATGTGTCAAATGTGCCTCCAGCCCTCATCGAATATGCGCAGCCAGCTATTGAAAGCATAGCAATTTAAAGGCTGTACCATGGCGAAAACAAGGGAGGTCCCCATGGCAACCAACACTAACCAGAAGCTCGCCGTCCTCATTGACGCCGACAACGCGCAGGCGTCCGTCATCCAGGAACTGCTGGCCGAGGTATCGCGCTACGGCACGGCCACCATCAAGCGCGCCTATGGCGACTGGACCACGCAGAACCTGCGCAGTTGGAAAGACGTGCTGCACACCATGGCCATCCAGCCCATACAGCAGTTCAGCTACACCAGCGGCAAGAACGCCACAGACTCCGCCCTGATCATCGACGCCATGGACGTGCTGCACACTGGCAACGTGGACGGCTTTTGTTTGGTGAGCAGCGACAGCGATTTCACCCGCCTGGCCACCCGTATCCGCGAGGCGGGGCTGGTGGTCTATGGCTTTGGCGAACGCAAGACACCCGAGCCCTTTGTGGCTGCGTGCGACAAGTTCATCTACACCGAAATTTTGCGCAACGAACCCGACGAGGCCAGCCCGAATCAGCAACAGCAGCCCGTGGCCGAGCTGCCCAAGCTCAAGCCGATCTTGCTCAACGCCCTGAACGCCACCGCCCGCGAAGACGGCTGGACAACGCTATCGGCCTTGGGCAGCCAGATCAACCGCAGCCACCCCTCGTTTGACCCGCGCAACTACGGCGTGGCCAAGCTGGGTGAACTGATCCGCCAGCAGGCGGCGTATCTGGACGTGAAAGAGGTTAAGACGGGCGAGGGGGATGCGGTGCAGACGCATCTGCATGTGCGGCGGAAGGCCGCTGGTGCGACCAAGGCTTAACACTTTTAACCGGCGGACTCCAGCCCTCGTGGAATATGCGTAGATAGCTACCAAAGGCGTAGCAAAACCTACCGCGCCGCCGCCATTGGTAACCGCGACTTGCACCTGGGGTAATTGCTGCAACCCCAAAACTGCGCGCCACCTTTGGCTGGTGTGCGCTCCAGCATCTTGATGCCGCAGCTGGCGCAGGTGGGGCGCCAGTACTCACCCTCGTAGGCTACGTCCAGCAGTGCTTGCTGTTGCTCGGGCGTGCGTTTGGCAATCAGCGCCAGCAGGCCATTGCCGTCCAGCGCGTTGATGCCATTGTCTTTGGCGAATTGCCGGGCGTCAGCGGTGTAAGTGGATGTGGTGGCGTAGGTGCCGCGCTGGAGCTTGTGCGAACTCATCACGCCAAAGAACTCGCGCATCTCCTTCACTCCCACGGCCTTGCCCTGCCAGTGCTTGCACTGCACCACTGATACCGCCCCTTCGGCATTGCGGCTGTGCAGCCAGATGTCTACGCCGCCATCGGCACCGTGGGATTGGGATCTGGTTTCAAACCCGGCCTGTGCAAACAGTTTCTCGCACACCGCTTCGAAGCGGCGCCACTCAATCGCGGCGAAGACGGCAGGGCTCCAACTGGTCGCTGCCTCACGTGCCTTTGAAGCTGGTGAAAAGGGCTGTCTTGTGATTACGGCGATTTGGTCTCGAATGTCAGGCAACCCCTCTTGCTCTTTGGGCGCTGGTGCACGTGGGGTCAGGTGCGGTAGGGGTGCGATCGTTTCGGCCTTGGCTTTGGTGATCTGGTGGATGCCCAAGAGAACCCCCCCGGCTGCCAACGCCATCCAGCCGGGCATGCGGAGAGCAGACGCCAAGACCGTCACCATCGGGGAAGACCCAGCGAACAGCGGCACGACCAGCATCCCGATGCCCAGAGCACAAAGGCTCAGGCCCTTGTCCTGCATGGTGTTGAGAGCGCGGCTTCGCCGCTTGGTAGATCTTGACTGTGCCATGTGCATTCTCATGCTAGCGCTGCCTACTATAGTTGTGGGCAGGCCGGAGTAGCTCTATTGCACTAGCTCAATGACTTGCAATAGGCAGATGCTCTCCACAGTGACCGATAACAATTTTCTTCTCCGTGGGTATCCATGTGAAATGGACGCGCAGAGTGTGTGTGACGTTGTCGGCTTTGCCAATCTTTAGATGCTTAAACATGTCAACTGACTCTCCGTTGTAGTTAAACCTTCGCTTTGCGCTCAAAGTGGGACTACTTTCCACAGTTTCGGACTCATTTGCCGAGTACTCATCAGTGCTGAATACCATTCGCGCTTTTGTGTCACCGCCATCCTCTATTGCTTTTACATAGTCTGTAGTTAAGCGGCGCAAGAGGCCGAGGAGTCGTCTGCCGTTTTGAAAGGAGCTCATCGCTCTTGCACTTTCCCATGCTGATTCCAAAATCTCGCATCTGAGTGGAAATGCAGTTTGGATCGCGTTCAGGCAATCTTCTGCACTAGGTTGGGTCGGTTGCGACGCGAGCTCCACTAGAAAGTCGACATCGGGAGTGTTGCTATCAGACAAGCCACCTTTTCTCAGAGCGTCAGCTTTGTACTCTTGGCTTCTTAGTCGGTCCTGGAGTTCTTGATTCTTGTCTTCAAGTTCCATCCCTCGCATTTCTGCTGCGTCTCGTTCTTGCTCAAGGGTGCGATAGTTTTCTTCCTGAGCTTCCAGTTCCTTCCAAAGAGCAGTGTTTTCCAATTGCAATTCAGCGCTGTCACTAACGATGCCGTTCGTACGACTCATCAGACGGCGTTTTAGCGCCAATTGCATTACTCCTTCCGGCCGTATGCGATTGCGGGATCTGGGGACGTTTGTGTTGTGGGTAACGCGAGCCAAGATGTGGCTAACTCGTTCACCCTGCCGCTCGCCAATAGACTCTATCTCAGTTGCACGAAGGAGTGAGCCATGCACAAATCCGTTGCTGCGAGGAGTCTGCAATATGTTGATCGCCCCCTGCCAGGCTGACCAGATTTTTCCGAGGTTCTCCTCCATTTCGAAGCTGTCGAATCCTGGCGCTACCTCTACTACTTGCGCTAATCCAAATAGGGCATCCTGTAGATGAGACGTATTGACTAAATATCGCCCATCAGCATTGGGACTGACAAGAACAAGTGGGTAATCCCGGTTCCCACGCTCAATCTCTGCTTTGAATGCCAAGTAGTCGGAAGTCTCTGCTCCTATCCGTTTGACAGCTATTCCTGGAACATCTTCTGCAATGTGTGCATTGGACGCTTCCGCTACGTTGCGTAGGATATATCCAATAACCTTTGGTCGCGTCGCATCAATGTGCGTGCGAACTAACGTGCTTTGTTCTTCGGTTGCTACTGAACACGAAAACTCTAGTCCGAGGTCGCTGTCAACCCGCAGCCCAAGTTCAACAACCCATTGTCGACCTTGAACATCTCTATCTCCGTGCTTAAGTCGCCACGCATACAGTTCTGGCTTACTGTCAGTGCTTATGTAGGACCGCAGCCACCAACGAAATGAATCTTGAGGTGAGGACGAAAATTCGTTATTTCGAGTAATGTCGGAAATGCTGAATTGCCGCTCGGTCAATTGCTTTAGCCAGCCATGAATAGCCCCAATGACAGATCGATACGAATCACCACCTTCAACTCTGAAAGAGTTTGCATAGACTTGCATTTTGTTTCTCCCTGCATGTTGTTATCTATTTAGAACACGTCATTTCCCCCAACTATCCTTCAACCCCACCGCCAGGTTAAACACCGGCTTGGACCCCGCAACGTGGTCAATACGATCCGCCACAAAGTACCCATGCCGCTCAAACTGAAACTTCTGGTCCGGGGCGGCGTTGGCCAATGACGGTTCCACAATCGCAGTCACCACCTTCAGGCTGTTGGGGTTCAGGCTTTCGATGAAGTCTTTGCCGCCCGCGTCGGGCTGGGCGTCCAGGAACAGGCGGTCATACATGCGCACTTCCACCTCCACGCCGTTGGCCACGCCCACCCAGGTGATGGCGGCTTTGACCTTGACGCTGTCGCTGCCGGGGGTGCCGCTCTTGGTGTCGGGCACCACGGTGGCCAGCACGTCGGTGATCACGCCGTTGATGTCCTTGATGCAGCCGGTGCATTCGATCACGTAGCCGCCCTTCAGGCGCACCTTGTTGCCGGGGAACAGGCGCTTGTAGCCCTTGGGTGGCACTTCTTCAAAGTCTTCGCGCTCGATCCACACCTCTTTGCCAATCGTGAAGTGGCGCGTGGGCACTTCCACGCCTTCCGCCGCATGCGGCAGGGCGGGCTGGGTGCAGGGCTCCAGGTGGCCGGCACCCATGACTTCGTCCCAGTTGGTCAGCACCAGCTTGACCGGGTTCAGCACGGCCATGCCGCGGTGGGCCTTGGCCTCCAGGTCTTCGCGCAGGCAGCCTTCCAGGGTGCTGTAGTCGATCCAGCTGTCGCTCTTGGTCACGCCAATGCGTTCGGCAAACAGTTGCAGTGC
>JAVBYK010000111.1 GCA_030824095.1 bacterium | reverse complement strand
CCGTGCAGGAATGCAATGTCCTTGGCAATCGAGAGGCCCAGTCCTACCCCACCAGTCCCGGAACTGCGCGCAAGATCCACCCGGTAGTAGGGTTCCGTGACATGCGGAAGATCGGCATCCGGTATGCCTGGGCCGTTGTCATGAACCGTGATGCGGAGTTCATTCGTGCTGTCGGTCACGACGATGTGGGCGCCTTGGCCGTACTTGATCGCGTTGTCGATCAGGTTCTGAAGGGCGCGTTGCAGGGCTGACAGCCTGCCGTTGTAGGGGGCATTGGCTTGTCCCTCCAGGTGAATGGACCTGCCAATCACCCGTGCATCTTCCACCATGCTCTCCAGCAAGGCATTGATATCAATCGCCCGCACCGGTTCGGTGTTTTTCAAGCCCCGCAAGTAGTCCAGCGTCGCATCAATCATGGCGCCCATCGATTCGAGATCGCCCGCCATCTGTTCCCGCAGTTCAACATCATTGACCAGCTCGGCGCGCAGCCGCAGCCGCGTCAGGGGCGTGCGAAGATCATGCGACACCGCGGCCAGGGCCCTGGCACGTTCGTGGATCAGATGCTGGATGCGGGTCTGCATGCGGTTGAACGAACGTGCGGCACTGCGGGTTTCCGTCGGCCCGGTTTCGGACAGCGGCAGTGCATCCAAGTCACGACCCAGCGCGTCTGCGGCCAGAGCCAACTGCTGTAACGGGCGGGTGGCCTGCCGAACTGCGGCCATGGCGGCCACCGTGACGATCCCCAACGCGACGATCAACTGAAGGACCAGGGAAATGGGCAGCGCAGGAATCGCGGCGTCGGATTCACGACCGGCCGTGATCCGTATCCATTGACCATCCAGCAGCCGCACATCCACACTGCGCGGCGGATTCCCCGGCTGCGCCCCCACGCGGGCATGGTTTCCAACCGGGCGAATGTCGCGCGGACTCCCCAGCCGCGCGCTGACGATGCCTTGAATCGCACCGCGCGGCACGTTCTCCGAAACCTGCCCTTCGCTGACCAGTTCCGCATGCAATCCTTCGCTTTGCAGCGCAGCGAGCGCCACGGCCCGTTGCGATGCCCCCCGGGACTCCAGCTCCCACACCGCTTCGGCGACACGGTCGGCAAAATTGAGCCCTCGGGCTTGGGAAACAACCCTGGCACGCTCGTCCCACTGCAGCCAAGTGCTGATCCCTTGCGCCACAAACAGACCAGCCAGCAGGATCAGGGACATGCGGGCGAACAGACTGTCGGGCAGCGCGCGAGGATTCAGTCGCATGTGCTTCGCGCCTCCACACTGGCAGCCAGCACATAGCCCTCCCCTCGCACGGTCTTGATCAACTGCGGCTCGCGGCTGTCGTCATGCAAGCGCACACGCAAACGGCTGACCTGGACGTCAATGGCCCGGTCGTACGGCTCTGCCTCACGGCCATGAATCAACTCGGTGAGCTGATCGCGGTTCACCACCCGGTTGGGGTGATCCAGCAGGATACGCAGCAAGCGGTATTCACCGCCGGATAGCGGTGTGGCGACGCCGTCCGGCGTGGTGAGAAGGCGGGTTGCGGTATCCAGACACCAGTTTGCGAATCGGAGGCAACGCACCGGCTCGGGAAGCAAATTGGGCGGCAGTGCCCGTGTGCGGCGCAAGATGGACTTGATCCTGGCCAGCAATTCACGGGGATTGAAGGGCTTGACCAGATAGTCGTCGGCCCCCATTTCGATGCCCACGATGCGATCCACCTCTTCACCCCTGGCGGTCAGCATGAGGACGGGCATATTGGACTTGGCGCGCAGGTCGCGGCACAGCGTCAGCCCGTCGGTGTCGGGCAACATCAAGTCCAACACCACCAGATCCACGGCGTGTCGCTCCAAGGCTTGCCACATTTCACGGCCGTCGCGGGCCATCACCGCCTCAAAGCCGTTGCGGCTCAAATAGTCGCGCAGCAGGCGCCGGATTTCAGGCTCGTCGTCGACAACAAGAATGCAATCGGTCTTTTCCATGATTGGTATTGGACGGTACATGCGCAATGCACAACCGTACTGGACACCCATTTCCGGTACTGGTGAAGAACTCCGTGTAACCCACTGTAACGCAATGCCCTGGTGCAACCTGGCGATGCAAATGGACCTCGCTGCGCAATACGCCGCTTACATGTCTGCGCTTCAATGGATCTCAGGGATGCAGGTGCTGCCCGCACCCCGCACACACTCAACAGCCAAGGAGTTCCACCATGAAAACATCCATGACCCTCAAAAGCATCGCTCTCGCTACCGTGTTTGGTGCGGCACTGACAGCAACGGTAATGGCGCAGCCTGGCCCCGGCATGGGAGGCGGCGCTGGACCCGGCGCCGGCATGCAAGGCGCAGGCCCCGGCCCGGGCCCGATGGGCCCCGGTGGTCGCGGAATGCGCGGCATGCGCTTTGACAAGAACAACACGCCGGGCTGGACCCTGATGACCGCGGAAGAGCGCGCGGCCCACCAGGCCAAGATGCGCGCCGTCAAAACCTATGACGAATGCAAACTGATGCAGGCTGAGCAGCACACCGCGATGGAGGCCCGCGCCAAAGAGAAGGGCGTGACCTTGAATGCCCCGGGAAGAAATGGCTGCGACGTGGCCAAGGCACGGGGGCTGATCAAGTAAACCAAACGCAGGTATTCATCATGTCATCTTCCAAAGCACTGTCTATCGGACTGCTGGCGGCCCTGGTTTTGAGCGCCTGCGGCGGCGGCGGGGACAGTTTCCATCCCGCAGCGGTTGGCGGTCCACCGTTCGTGGTGGATTCCAGCGGACTATCCAGTTTCAACGGACCATCACTGGGGATTTCGCTGGCAAACCTGCCCATCGAATCCCTGAGTGCTGCCGAGCAGTCGTCCTTGGCGTATATGCGCGAGGAAGAGAAGCTCGCCCAAGACGTCTACACAGCGATGGACACCCGATGGGGTTCCAACACGCGGATCTTTGGCAACATCGCAGCCAGCGAGTCCACGCACTCCGAGGCCGTGCGCCAGCTGCTGTTGCGCTACAACCTCAGCGACCCGGCAGCGACAGCAGCAGCGGGCTTTTTCCAGAATGCCACGCTGCAAGGTCTGTACTTGCAGTTGGTGACAAATGGCAATGCGTCATTGGTCGATGCGCTCAAGGCTGGCGCTGCCATCGAGGAAATCGACATCGTGGACCTCAATACCGCCATGCAGAGTGTGGACAACCAGGACATCCGCTTGGTCTATGGCAACCTCCTCAAAGGGTCGCGCAATCATTTGCGTTCTTTTGTGGGAATCCTGCAGAACCTGGGTGTGACCTACGCACCCCAATACATGGACCCAGCTTCCTACGCCACCACGGTCGGCGCAAACATGGAGCCCTGACGAATCCGTCCGGGCACCGGTTGTCTGATCCTGCCAGTTCAGACGACGCGCAATAATCCCGCTCACGCAAATCCAGTGAATTTGCGAAACGGGATGCGCAATGTCTGAACAAGAAATCTATTACGAAATGCTCTGGGACTGCGCCCAATGCAACACCAAGGGCCTGCTGGGCGACAGCCACCGGCATTGCCCGACCTGCGGCGCGGCGCAGGACCCGACCAAGCGCTACTTCCCCAAGGAAGGCGAAGAGGTCGAGGCCAAGAACCATCAGTTCGTCGGCGCGGACTGGAGTTGCGCCTATTGCAGCTCGCCCAACTCACGCGCCGCCGCGCACTGCACCAACTGCGGCGCCGGGCAGGACGGCACCAAGCCTGTGGCCCTGGTCGTGGACACGGACGCGGCGCCACCGGAGCCTGTGGCAGCGCCTGCCGCCAAACCACCCCAGCGCAACCTGGGCTGGCTACGTTGGGCTATTGCCGCCCTGGCCCTGGTGGTCATCGGTATGGTCTTTCTCTTCACCAGCACCAAGGACACCACCGCCACCGTGGCGCAGCGTTCGTGGGCGCGCGAGATCCAGATCGAGCAGATGGGGCGGGTGTCGGATTCCGCCTGGTGCGACAGTGTGCCGGGCGACGCCTATGGCATCTCTCGCAGCCGCGAGCAGCGCTCCACACGCCAGGTGCCCGATGGACAGGACTGCCACACCGAGCGCGTGGACAAGGGGGATGGCACCTTTGTGAAACGGCAGGAATGCACGACCCGCTATCGCGATGTGCCGGTGTATGACGACCGCTGCAGCTACTCGGTCAACCGCTGGCGCACGGTGCGCTCGGTCAAGGCAGGCACGCAGGATTCACTGGTACCGATGTGGCCTGGTGTGGGCAACCTGAACGCCAACTTCCTCGGGGGCAGCGTGGGCGCACTGGGCTCCGAGCGCCAGGGCCCACGGAGCGAGCGCTACGAGCTGGTGCTGACCAACGGCAAGAAGACCTGGACCTGCAACGTGCCCGAGAGCGTGTGGAGCAAATACCAGGACGGCGCCACCACCGACCTGAAAGTGCGCCTGACCGGCGGCGCCGACTGCGCGAGCCTGAAGTAGGTCACGCCAGATAGCGCAATTCCAGATGCCGGCGGAAGTGGCTGGCATTCAGCGGCTCGCCGGTGGCGCGGGTCACCAATTCATCCGTGCTCCAGCGGCTGGCCTGGCTCCAGATGTTGGCGTCCAGCCAGTTCATCACCGGCGACAGGTCGCCGCTGGCAATGCGCGCATCGAGATCGGGGTGCTGCTGGCGGATGGTGGCGAAATACTGCGCGGCGTACATGGCGCCCAGCGTGTAGCTGGGGAAGTAGCCAAACATGCCGGCTGGCCAGTGGATGTCCTGCATGCAACCGTTTTCGAAGTTGCCGGCCACATCCACGCCCAGGTAGTCACGCATCTTCTCGGCCCACAGCGCGGGGATGTCATCCACCTCGATCTCGCCGGCGATCAGCGCGCGCTCGATCTCGAAGCGCAGGATCACATGCGCCGGGTAGGTCAGCTCGTCCGCATCGACGCGGATGAAGCCGCGTTTCACGCGCGTGAACAGACGCGCCAGGTTGTCGGCATCGAACGCGGGCTGATCCCCAAGGTGCTTCTTGATCAAGGGCGCGATCAGTTGCATGAAGGCCGGGCTGCGCGCCAGCTGCATCTCGAACGACAGGCTCTGGCTCTCGTGCACGCCCATGGAACGCGCACGCCCCACCGGCAGATGCAGCGTGTCGCGCGGCAGGCGCTGCTCGTAGCGGGCGTGGCCGGTCTCGTGGATGATGCCCATCAGGCTGGGCGCGAAGGCCGCCTCGTTGTAGCGGGTGGTGATGCGCACATCCTGCGGCACGCCACCGCAGAACGGGTGCATGGAAATGTCCAGCCGCCCGGCATCAAAGTCAAATCCCAGCAGGCCCATGATCTCCACACCCAGGGCGCGCTGGCGTTCCACCGGGAACGGGCCGCTGGCAGACACCACCGTCTGCGTCTGTTGCTGCTCCATCACCTGGGCGATCAGCCCCGGCAGCCAGGTCTTGACGTCACCGAACAATGCCGTGATGGCACTCTCGCGCATACCCGGCTCGAACTTGTCCATCAGCGCCTCGTAGGGCGTGGCGCCGGTGGCGTCGGCAAGGAAGCGGGCTTCCTGTCGCGCCAGCTTCACCACCTCGCGCAGATTGGGTGCAAAGCCCTGCCAATCATTGGCCTTGCGCTGGCTGCGCCAGGCGTGCTCGCAGCGGGCGGCGGCCAGGCTTTGCGCCTCCACCAGGTCCTGCGGCAATCGATTCACCAGCGCCCACTCTCGGCGCATCTCGGCCAGACTGGCGCGGTCCGTGTCGGACAAGTCGGCATCCGCCGCGGCCTCAAACAGCGCGGGCAGCTTGGGGTCGGTCAAGGTCTGGTGCATTAGCACCTGCAGCTCGGCCATGGCGGCGGCGCGGGCCTCGTTACCCTTGGTGGGCATCATGGCGGCCTGGTCCCAACTGGCAATGGAGGCCAGGTGGCTGAAGTGGTGCAGGCGCTTGAAGGTGGCGTTCAGGGGGGCAAGGGTTGCGGTGCTCATGGGTTGGTCTTCGTCGTCAGGTCGCGTGTGGGAACGCTGCGGTTACAGATATTGCTGTGCAGGGCGCTGCGCACCGCCCATCCACCAATGGCGTGGCGGCTGGCCTCCACCAGTTGGCGCCAGGTGGCGGTGTCGGTGCGCAGGACTTCGATGGCGGGTTGCTCGTCCGCCGGAATGTCGGCCAGCATGCGGGCGCGGGTGATGGGTACGTAATGCTCGGGCTTGTCGTAGAACCCCATCGCACCGGGTCCCCGGGGCAATGCAGACAGCACGTCCATGCCCTTGACCACGCGCCCCACCACGGTGATGTTCAGGTCCAGTTGGCG
>JAVBYK010000320.1 GCA_030824095.1 bacterium | reverse complement strand
GCACCGCAAGGGCCGGGGCGACACCGGTCAGGGCGTCGCCATGGCTGTGCTGGTCAAAGAACTGACAATCGGCATCGTATTGGTGACCGGCGAACAGGCGCTGCAGCAGGCTGGGCGCCTGCCCCGGCTCCTGCGCAGCCATCTGCGCCACGGCGCCAGCCCGGCCGCCGTGGAAGGCATCACCATGCACCACGCTGTGCCACAGGCCCAGGCCTTGCGCCCAGACCAATGCCAGCACCAGCACGCAGACCAGCGCCTGGCGCCCCAACGGGCGGCGCTGCAACGTGGATCGGATACCGGAGTGACGCATGGGCCTAGTCTACCGGAGCGACAATGCGCCCATGCACACATCCCTTCCTCTGCGGCATTTCCTGCTGGCTCTGGCGGTTGTCGCCGTCTGGGGCACCAATTTCGTTGTCATCAAGCTGGCCCTGGGCCACATGCCACCGCTGCTGTTTGCCACGCTGCGCTTTGCTCTTGCCCTGTTGCCGGCCATCTTCTTCCTGCCCCGCCCCGCCGTGTCGTGGGGCAACCTGGCGGCCTATGGCCTGCTGATTGGTGTGGGCCAGTTCGGTCTGTTGTTTGTCGCCATGAATGGCCATATCTCGCCGGGGCTGGCATCGCTGGTGATCCAGGTGCAGGTGTTCTTCACCATCGGGCTGGCCATGCGCCTCTCGGGCGAACGGTTGCAGCCCGTGCAGTGGCTAGCGCTGGTGCTGGCCACCGGCGGCATTGCCACCATCGTCATGCACACGGATGGCAGCACCACCGTGCTGGGGCTGGGGCTGATCCTGCTGGCCGCCATGTCCTGGGCGGGCGGCAACATCGTTTCGCGCAAGGCCGGCCAGGTGAACATGGTGGCCTATGTGGTGTGGTCCAGCGTGTTTGCGGTGCCGCCGCTGCTGGCGCTGACCCTCGCCGTCGAAGGCTGGGATGCAGTCGCTGCCGGTCTGCAACAGGCCGATGCCGGCACCTGGGCCGCCGTGGCCTGGCAGGCCTGGGGCAACTCGCTGTTTGGTTACGCCGCCTGGGGCTGGCTGCTGGCGCGCTATCCGGCCGCCACCATCACGCCGATGGCCCTGCTGGTGCCGCTGTTTGGCATGGGCGGCTCGGCCTTGATGCTGGGCGAGGGGCTACCGGCGTGGAAACTGATTGCGGCGGCGCTGGTGATGGGCGGTCTGGCGCTGAACCTGCTGTGGCCGCATGTGCGGGCGCGGCTGATGGCGCGCTGAGCGGTCAATCGTCGGTAATCGCCTTGAGCTGCTTGGCGCGCAGATTCTCCGGCATGCGCAGCGTGGCACGGTCCCACTGCTCGATGCGCAGGATTTCATCCATGCAGTCCTGCAATTGGGCGTGGGTTGCAATCGCGGCCTCGGCAATGGCGCGGTGCACGCGGCCATCGTTCTCCGGACCGGCAATACACCCCATCTGGTAGCGGTACAGGCGGCGCACGGTGCGGATGGTTTCGGCCAGTTGCGCAGGACAGGCGCACATGTAGATCAGGCCTTCGGAGATGACCTGCTCCAGTTCCTGGTCGGTGAAACGCTCTTCGTAGTTCATCGCGGCCTCACTTCACGGCTATTGCGTCGCTGATGCGGTAGTAAAGCCCATAGGGGTCATCCTTGAGCACGGCAAACTGGCCTTCGACGACGACCGGCTCCAGCGTGTACTTCACCGGGGTCTTGGTCTTGACCTCGACCATGCTCTCCGGCCCACCGGGCACGCAAAAGGAACAGGTCAGCGGCACCGAGCTGATCAGAAAGTGCTTCTGCTTCTCGCCCGGCTCCAGCGGCATCATGAAGCCCTGCACACGCTGGCTCTTCTGGTGGAGCGCCATCACCGGCGCTGGAAACACCGGCAGCATGCGGTTCTTCTCGACCTTGGTCTTGACATCGGTCAGCACCGACCAGGGCACCACGTCGGCGCGCTCCTGCAGCGGGGCGAATGGGCTGTTGGGGCTGTGCACGCCGGCACCGGTGCCGGCGGGGACGCCGCCCGCAATGGGCGAGCTCAACTGTGCGAGCACCAGGGCTGGCATGGCGCAAGCGCTCAGGGCGGCAATCAGGGCGGTGCGGCGGGTGGCGGTTTGCTTCATGGTGACTTCCTCCACGGGGTGATCTTAGTGCTCATGCTTCATTCCACAAAACTTGCCGATGGCCAGGCCCTTGCAGGCGGCCTGCAGCTCCTTGGTGCAAACCTCTTCCTTCTTGCCGGACTCCAGGCACTTGGCGGCGCCCTCATGCGCGGCGGCAATAGCCCGGTGGCGGGCGATGTCGGCCTTGGTTTCCTGATCACCGTGGCTTTCCGCTGCTATTGAAACAGTAGCAGTCAACATAATCGCCACGAGGGCTAGAACCATTTTATTCATAAAGTCATTCCGAAAAAAGGTTTGATTGGACTTAGCGACCCTGCAGAAGTTCCAGCACGCTGACGCGGTAGGCGCCCAGCGCCGGCAACAGCGCCGCGCCCAAGGATACGCCCAGCGCCAGGGCCGGCACCACGGCCAGTTCGCTCGGCCAGACCATGCCGCCAATCAGCAGCGTGGTGTCCAGCTTCAAAAACCAGCCCAAGGCCGCAGTAAAGCCCTGGCCCAGCAGCAGACCCAGCGCGGCGGCCAGCAGGCCCAGCCAGACCGCCTCGCACAGCAGCAACGCAGCCACCTTGGCCGGTGGCGCACCCAGCATGCGCAACAGCGCCAGATCGCCCCGGCGCTCGCGCACGGCGCTCCACAAGGCGATGAACACGCTTAAAGCGGCGGTCAGCAGCAACACCCCGGCAAAGGCGCGCAGCACATCGGTGCCCAGGCCCAGCATATTGAGCAGGCGGCTGATCTCCAGCGCGGGCGCGGCCGCCTGCATCTCGGTGCTGGTGTTGACAAAGCGCGGAAAGCTCAGCGCCGCCATCGGCGTCCTGTATTTCACCAGGGCCATGGTGACCTCGCGCTCCTCTTCCATGGCCTTGCGGTCGTCGTCGTCCAGTGCGGTGAAGTCTTCGTGCACCTTCCACACCGAGGCGGTGTCGGTCAAGATCAGTCGGTCCAGCACGCTGCCGCTGGGTGCCAGGATGCCGACCACGGTGTAGGTGCTGTCGCCGTGGGCATGGCCGCCGGCGCCGAGACCGTGGGTGCCGACAAAGGTCTGCCCCAGCGTGGCGCCCAGTTTGGCAGCGGCGGTGGAACCCAGCACCACCTGCATGGGCGCATCCCACAGGCGGCCCTGGGCCAGCGTGGCCGCGTAGTGCGTGAGGTAGGCGTGCGAGGTGCCGACAATGCGGTAACCCCGGAAGTTGTCGCCCAGGCTGATGGGGATGACGCTGGCCACCATGGGGTGCTTTTCCAGCGCCTTGACCGCCTGCAACGGCACATTGCCCGGCGGCACGTCGATGTGCAGCACGCCGCTCAGGATGAGCTGCATCGGGCTGCCCTTGGCCCCCACGACCACGTCGATGCCGGCCAGGTCGCGGTCAAACGCGCGGCTGAGCTGGTGGCCCACCAGCAGCAGAAAGGTGATGGACGCCAGCCCCAGGCTCAGCAGCAGCACATTCAGTGCCGCGCCCAGCGGGCGGGACCACAGGTAGTGCCAGGCAAAGGCCAGGGTTCTCATGCTAGCGTTTTCATAGCTGGATACGCAATAACCACGAGGGCTGGATGCCGATTTGATCATTAACGTCGGGCGCAACCAGCCCTGCCACCCGGGCGTCGTGAGTGGCAATGACCAGCGTGGCACCCTGCTGACGGGCGGTGGACAGCAACAGGCCCACCGCCTGGGCGGCGGACGCGTCGTCCAGACTGGCGGTGGGTTCATCGGCCAGGATCACCCGGGGCTGCAGCAACACGGCCCGCGCCAGCGCCACGCGCTGTGCCTGCCCGCCCGATAGCTGACCCGGCTTGCGCTGGGCCAGATCTTCCACGCCCAGGGTTTGCAGAGCGGCATGAATGCGGGAGGCGTCCTCCGACTGGCCGGCCGCCCACTGCGCCATGGCCAGGTTCTGGTAGACGCTCAGGGCGGTGCTCAGATGGAGTTTTTGCGGGAGAAAGCCGATAGCCCTCGCCCGCCATGCGTCAGCCGCTACGGATTTGAGCGCACTGAGAGGCTGTTCAGCGACCACCAGCGCACCGGCGGTGGGCGCCACCAGGGCCGCCACCAGGGCCAGCCAGGTGGACTTGCCGCAGCCCGAAGGGCCACTGAGCAGCAGCACGGAGCCTTGCGGCACCTCCACGTCCGGGAAGGCCAGCAAGGGACCGTTGGAATACTGGTAGCGCAGGCCCTGGGTGCGGATCATGGCGGCCGGTTGAGCGAGTCAGTCGCTCGCCCGATCAGACGGCTTACTCTTGCGCGGCGCGAATCGTGTCGCGACCGTGGTGGTCCTTGGCCTTGCCCAG
Source organism: bacterium (assembly GCA_030824095.1). Lineage (GTDB taxonomy): Bacteria > Pseudomonadota > Gammaproteobacteria > Burkholderiales > Burkholderiaceae_C > Allorhodoferax. The sequence goes on along the minus strand of JAVBYK010000320.1, from coordinate 1,899 downwards.
TTCGGAGTCCAGCACACGGGTCAGCTTGCCCACGGCTTCGGTGAACGCGGCGGCCAACTTGTCGGCATCGGCGGTGACGGAAACAGCGGGACGGCCAGCCACACGGGCTTCCAGGCGGCAGCGCTTGTCATTGGTACCGGATTTGCCGGCATCGACGTCGGTCAGGAAGGCTTCGACGCGGGTCACGGACTCGGCAAAACGGGCCAGACGGGTCTTGGCTTCTTCCTGGATCCACTGGGCCAGCGATTCACCGCCTTGGATGTGGTCATCGGTATGGACTTGAACTTGCATGCTTATTCTCCTGGGTTGGGGTCGCCCCAGGCATGGGGCGATTGACAAAACAACCTTCGATTAAAACACGCGCGCGCTTACTGCTCCCTGATGGCCGTGTTCGAGCGCTGCAGTTGGTGCCACATGTGCACCTTGGCGACATAGGAGCGCCCCACCATCACCGCGTCCGGTTCCACGCCAAAGCTCTCAAAACCACAGCGTTCATACAGGGCCTGCGCGCGGGCGTTGCCCTGGGTCACGGTCAGCAAGACCTGACGCACATCGGCACGGCCACGGGCCTCCTCCAGAGCGGCCTGAACCAGCAGTTGCCCCAGCCCGGCGCGCTGGTGAGCCGGCTGCACATACATGCCGAACAGGGTGGCCTTGTGGCGGGCCTTCTCACGCGTCTCCATGGCCAGCCCGACCACTCCGGCAAGCGCTCCCCGCTGGAACATGCCCAGCACGACCTCCCGGGCCTGCGGATCGGGGTTCAGGCGCGCCTCCCACCACGACAGCGGCAGCGTGGCGCGCTCGGCGGTACTGGAGGTAAAGGCATCGGGATACGCCGTGTAGGCTTCCAGCATCAGCGCCCGGTAGGCCTGCGCATAGGGCGCAGTCAGACGCACGCAGGGTTGCAACGCGATGGCAAATTGCTGGATGGGCGTGTTCTCGGACGGAAGCACCACCATCGTCTCGAAACCAAATCCCAGCGACTGCAACAGGCGGATGGACGCGGCGTTGTCGGGATTGACCACGGCCACCACGCGCTGCAGCCCGTGGTGACGGGCGTCGCTGTGGAGCACACCACGCACCGCCTCGGCCGCGTAACCCTGGGACCAGAACTCGGGCAGGAAGGCGTAGCCGATATCCACATCGGGCAGCCCATCGCGACGGATCAGGCCGCACATGCCGATGGTGGCGCCGCTGTCCCGGTGCACCACCGCACTCAGGCCAAAACCGTTGCGACCATAGCTGCCCAGCGGGCCATTGCGCAGGTAGGTGCGCGCATCGTCCGGGGTGCGCACGCCCTTGTCGGCAATGTGGCGAATGAACGAGGGCTCGTTGAGCAGACGCACGATGAAAGGCGCGTCATCGAGTGAAAAATGACGCACGTGCAGGCGCCCGGTTTCGCACACCACTGCCATGATTTCTCCTGTCACCTCTTGTTATTGGATCGCCTTCAGGCGAATGGGGGCCATCGTAACCGCAGCCTCCTTCACGCCGATGGTGAGGGACATGGTGGGCGCCCGGTAAAATCGCGGGCTCTGACCGAACTGACCCCACCATGACCGATACCGCAATCACTCCTCCCGCACAACCCGGCCTGCAATCCCTGTCCAAGTCCTTTGAGCCCGCCGCGCTGGAAGCCCATTGGGGACCGGAATGGGAAAAGCGGGGTTATGGCGTGGCCGGCTACCGTGGCACACAGGCGCCCCAGGCAGGTCAACCCTCCTTCGCGATCCAGTTGCCACCGCCCAATGTGACCGGCACGCTACACATGGGTCACGCGTTCAACCAGACCATCATGGACAGCCTGACGCGCTACCACCGCATGCTGGGCGCCAACACGGTCTGGATCCCCGGCACCGATCACGCCGGCATTGCCACCCAGATCGTGGTGGAGCGCCA
>JAVBYK010000382.1 GCA_030824095.1 bacterium | reverse complement strand
GACGACGATGACGAGGAATACGAAAAGAAGGTCATGACCATTGCGCACCAGGAGTTGTGCATTGGCTGCACGGCCTGCTCCAAGATCTGCCCGAAGAAGTGCTACACGCACGCCCCGGCCAGCGCCTGAAGCAGGGGTCTAGAGCGCGCGTTCCCAGTCCTTGCGCAGCCGGGCGGCCTGCGGCTGTTCAATGGCGGTCCTGACCTCGGCCAGCAGCCGGGGTTTCTCCGCGCCCAGCGTGCCCTTGAGCACCAGCCAGTTGGAGGCATGGTCGCTGCGGAACACGGAGCGCTTCAGGTCCAGGTTCTGCAACAGAAGTTCTATCTCATGGAACAGCTCCTTCTGCGGGGGCGGCTCCCATTCGGGAAAGGCCTGGCGGAACCGGGCCTCGCCCTGCGGAAAGCTGACCACCAGGGTGGCCAGAAATTCGGGTTGCGTCAGGTTCGCCAGGCGGGCGGAGTTCTCGGCATGCTGGCGGGAGAACACGCGCCCGCCCAGGCCATTGAGCAGCATGACCGAGCGGGTGATGCCGGCGGCGCCCAGCTTGTCCAGGGCCTCGCGGGTGGACTCCAAGGTCTCGCCCTTGTTGACCTTTTGCAGCACGGTGTCGTCGCCGGATTCGGCGCCAATGTAGACCAGCGACAGGCCGGCCTCGCGCAGCTCGGCCAGCTCCTGCACCGACTTGTTGCGCACATTGCGCGGCAGGCAGTAACTGGAAATGCGCCGCACCGAGGGCAGGTGCTCGCTGATGGCCGCCAGCAGGTCCATCAGCCGCCGGGTGGACAGCACCATGGCGTCGCCATCGCCCAGAAAGACCCGCTGCACCTGGCCGGCAAACTGCTCGCCACACTGCTGGATGGACTGCAGGGTTTCTGCGGCATCGCGGACCGCGAATTTCTTCTGCGGCTCGGTGTACATCTCGCAATAGGTGCATTGGTTCCACGAGCAGCCGTTGGTGACAGGCAGGATCAGCGACTGCGCCTCGCTGGGCGGGCGGAAAACCGGGCTGATGTAGTGGATCGGGAAGACGGGGCGCACTGCAAACCTATTATTGGTTCATGGCACAGGCACCCGGCCCGCCGGGGTGGCCGCAACTGCCACAGGGGTTAGGCATGGCGGGGGCCGGTGCGGCAGAGGTTGCTGTGGTCGAAAAGACGGACAGCAGTTTCTCCAGCGCGGTGGAGTGGCACTGGGGGCATTCGGGAACGGTGTCGGAGCGAACCAGTGCTTCAAAGGTGGTGTGGCAGTCGTTGCAGGCGTACTCAAAAATGGGCATGTGGTTCTCCAGGGATGGGGTGGCGTCTGCCTACAATTCCCCACTGGCACATCACATGGATAGCAATGCACAAGCAGGATACCGCAGGCGTTCAGGTAAACGCCAATATTAGTACGCCCAGCGCGCTGGAGCAGTTGCTGGGACTGTTCCAGCTGGAAACCGTGGCCACCGACCACTTCCGCGGGCAAAGCCTGGACCTGGGTTTTCGCAACCTGTTCGGCGGGCACATCCTGGGCCAGTCCCTGGTGGCGGCAGGCAACACCTGTGAGCACCGCAATGCCCACTCCCTGCACGCCTATTTCATCCGCGGCGGTGATCCGCTGGCGCCCATCGACTACCAGGTGGAGCGCATCCGCGATGGCAACACCTTCAGCGTGCGCCGCGTCGTGGCCTCGCAGGCGGACAAGGCCATCCTGATCCTGTCCTCCTCCTTCCAGGCCGACGAAGAGGGCTTTGAGCACCAGGTCACCATGCCGGACGTGCCGCCGCCGGAGTCGCTGCCCGGAGCGGAGCGCAGCAGCCGCCCCGTTCCGGAGCTGATTCCGTCGCAGTCGGCGGCCCACGTGGCGCCTGACTTGGCCATTGAAATCCGCCCCGTGGACCCGGTGGACCACTACCACCCCGAGAAGAAGGAGCCACGCCAGTACGTCTGGTTCCGCGCCGACGGGGCGGTGGAGGGCAATCAGGCCTTGCATCGCTGCCTGCTGGCCTACGCGTCCGACTTTGGCCTGCTCGGCACCAGCCTGCGGCCCCACGCCGCCACCTACTACCAGCCGGACATGGTCACGGCCAGCCTGGACCACGCCATGTGGTTCTACCGCGATTTCCGCATCGACGACTGGCTGCTCTACGCCTGCGAAAGCCCGTCGGCCGGCCATGCGCGCGGCCTGAACCACGGCAACATCTTCAGCCGCGATGGCCAACTGGTGGCCTGCGTCACGCAGGAAGGCCTGATCCGGCGCGTGCGCCGCGACTGAGAGCCTCCGGCCATGACCCGCTACCGCGTCCTCTTCGTCTGCATGGGCAACATTTGCCGCAGCCCCACGGCGCACGGCGTGTTCCAGCACCAGGTGGACGCGCGGGGCTGGGGCCACTGGCTGCTGGTGGATTCCGCCGGCACGCACAACTACCACCCCGACAGCCCACCGGACGAGCGCTCCCAGGCGCATGCGCGGCGGCGTGGCTACGACCTGACCGCGTTGCGGGCGCGCCAGGTGCAGGATGCCGACTTCGAGACGTTTGATTTGATCCTGGCCATGGACCATGACAACCTGGCGGAGCTGCAGGCGCGTTGCCCAAGCAGGCACCAAAGCAAGTTGCGCCGCCTCACCGAGTTTTGCCAGACCCACACGGCCGATGTCGTGCCCGACCCGTATTACGGCGGCAGCGGTGGCTTTGAGCGGGTGCTGGATCTGGTGGAGGATGCCTGCGCCGGATTGGTGCTTCACGTGCAGGAACAATCGAAAGGGACACGACCATGAGCAGCACACCCACCGTGGTATTGGTACACGGCGCCTGGCACGGCGCGTGGTGCTGGCAGCGCGTGCTGCCGCGCCTGCAGCAGGCCGGTGTGCCGGCGCACGCGGTCACACTGACCGGTGTCGCGGACCGCGCCCACCTGATGGCGCCGGGCATTCGTCTGGCCACCCATGTGCAGGACGTGCTGGGCCTGATCACCGCCTTCGAGCTGGAACGCGTGGTGCTGGTGGGCCACAGCTACGGCGGCATCGTCATTACCGGCGTGGCCGACCAGTTGCAGCAAAGCCAGCCGGGTTGTGTGGCCGCGCTGGTGTATGTGGATGCGGTCACGCCCCACCCCGGCGAGAGTTGGAGCAGCATGCACGCGCCCGAAACCGTGGCGCAGCGCTTGGCCGCGGCCCAGGCCAGTGGCGGCATCAGCTTTGGCGCGCCGGACGCCAGCGTGTTTGGCCTCTCTGGTGCCGACCGCGACTGGGTCAACCGCCGCCAGACGCCACAGCCACTCGCGGTCTACCAGGACCCGTTGGCGTTTGATGCAGCACGCATTGCCAGCCTGCCACGCACCTTCATCGACTGCACCGCACCCGCGCTGCCCACCATTGCGGTGATGCGTCAGCGCGTGCGCACCGAGCCGGGTTGGGAGGTGCGGGAACTGGCCACCGGCCACGACCCCATGGTCAGCGAGCCCGAGGCGCTGTCGAACCTGCTGATTGACGTGGCGCGGCGCTACCCCGGGTAAGGGCAGATCCAATCGCCCTTACGCCTTGGGCAGGAAGGCGTTGCGCAGCACCTGTTGGTCAAAGCCCTGTGTGTCGCCGCTTTGGGTGGCAAACCGGTAGAGCGCCGCCGCATAAATGCCGGACAGCGCGCCGTGCACCAGGAAGGCCAGCAGCAGGGCGCCCAGCGTCAGCAGCAGGGCCAGCACGGTCAGGATGGTGCTGCCGTTCGCTGCAAAGGTGATCACCAGCGCGGCACCCAACGTGATGAGCAGAAACTGCAGCAGCGTAAAGGCTGCGCCCAGGCCGGCTTGCCCGGCGATGTTTTCGCCCCAGGTGCGCTTCAGGATGGCGGCGCTTTCCTTCACCGCATCCAGCGGTCCGATGTCGCGCGCCACCAGCACCGGCACCACCAGAAACGTGGCCAGCGTCCAGCCCGCGCCGATCAGGCCGACCACGATGCGGCCCACGAATTGAAAGCGCTCCGCGATGACGCGCAGCACCAGGCCCATGGTGGCAGCCAGGGCCGCATAGCCGAGGATGGCCGGCCAGCGGCGGGCGGCCTGGCGCAGGCCATCGGCCATGGTGGGGGTGCCGCCGTCCAGCCGGATCATGGCGGCCGCCACCAGTGCGGCGTTGAAGAAAAAGATCACAAAGTACTGGGTCAGGTAGAACAGAAAGCCCAGGATGTACAGCGTGGACGACGCAAACGGGGCTCCGCTGCCGCCGCGCCCGCCCAGTGCCATCCAGCCCAGCACGGGGATGGCAAACGAGGTCAGCACCGCCAGCATGGCCATGGTGGAGATCAGCGGGAACAGCAGCAGCTTGCGGTCCTGCTGCAAAACGGCGGCGCTGGCCTTGACTAGTTGCCAGCTGCGTGACAGACGTTCAAACATGTCGTAGGCCTTTTGGGGTAAGTGGGCAGGGCCAGAGCTTAGCCCAGGAATCGGGTCATTCCCCGGCCCGTGACACCGGAGCCCGATTCGCGGACACTGCGGCCTTCACATTCCTGGTTCATGTTCTGGAGGACTTGATGAAAAAACGTGCATTCCTGTCGGCCACCGCACTGGCCGGCCTGTTGCCAGCCGCGCCCGCGCTGGCCGCCGCAGCACCGGCGCGCGGCCCGGTGCTGCTCACCGTCAGCGGTGCCGTGGGTCGCGCCAACCGTGGCGCTTTGGACCCGGCGCTGGACCAGATGATGGCCAAGCACGGCATCCAGTTCGACAAGGCCCTGGCGCTGGACGCGCAGGCCCTGTACCGGCTGCCCAGTGTGCAGATCAAGCCCACGCTGGAATACGACGCCAAGGTGCACACGCTGTCGGGGCCGCTGCTGACTACGGTGCTGGCTGCCGCCGGCGTGCCCGCAACCGGGGCCTTCACCGTGGGCATGCGCGCGGTGGACGGCTACAACGTCAGCCTGGGTCTGGCGGAACTGGTGCGCATGCGCATGCTGGTGGCCACCCACATCGACGGTCACCCGCTGGCCCTGGGCGGACTGGGGCCGCAGTGGGCCGTGTTCGATGCCGGCGCGGTGGCGCCGTACAAGGACCAGCCGCTCAAGGAGCGTTTCGCCCAGTGCCCCTGGGGGCTGTACCACCTGGACGTCCAGCGGGCATGATGCTACAGCGCGCAGTTAGCTACTGTTTCGATAGCTAACTGTGCTTATTCCACGAGGGCTAAAGCTCGATTTTGTTCAAAACGATTCCGCTGGGAGCCCTCTGCGTACTCAGGGGGTGGCCACAGGCGCCACTTCCACCAGGCAGTCGTAGAAGGTGGGCCCGGCGCCCAGGTCCGTCAGCTTCTGGCTGGTGAGCTCGTTGACGTTGGTGCCGGCAAGGCCCAACTTGCGCCACCACACACCCAGGCCATTGACGACGCCGGCGCGGGCGCGTGGCGACACCACGGCCTTGCAGCGGTATTCGCCGCGCGGGTTGAACACGCGCACCACGTCGCCGGACTGCACACCACGGGCCCGGGCGTCACTCGCGTGCATCTCCAGGATCGGTTCGCCCTCCATGTCACGCAGGCTCTTCACGTTGACGAAGGTGGAGTTCAGGAAGTTGCGCGCCGGTGGCGAGATCATGGCCAGCGGGTAGGCGGTGGAGCTGCCCACCGCCTCGTGGTTGGGCACATGGTCGGGCAGGCCGTCCAGTCCTTGGGCTTGCAGGCGCACGCTGACAAATTCGCAGCGGCCGGACGGTGTGGGAAATCCCCCGTTTGCAAACGGTGCGTCCGCGCCCGGCAGGGTGGAAAAGCCTTGGCGCAGCAGCGCATCAAAGTTCACCACCGCGCCATAGGCAGAGCGGCACATGGTTTCATCACTGTCGGCAAAGCAGGGCTCAGAAAAGCCCATGCGCGCGGCCAGCTCGCGGAACACCTGGGTGTTGGGTTTGGCTTCTCCCAACGGCGCAATCGCCGGGCGGTTCAGCAGCACGTCGGTATGGCCGTAGCTCAGGTGGATGTCCCAGTGCTCCAGTTGCGTGGTGGCGGGCAGGATGTAGTCGGCGTAGTCGGCGGTGTCGGTCTGGAAATGCTCCAGCACCACGGTGAACAGGTCCTCGCGGGCAAAGCCCTGCGCCACCTTGGCGGACTCGGGGGCGACGGCCACCGGGTTGCTGTTGTAGACCACCACGGCCTCAATCGACGGGCCAAAGTCCGGGGACGCCGGGCGCAGCAGGTCGTCGCCGATGGTCACCATGTTGATGGTGCGCGGCGTGCGGCCGGCCAGCAGGTCGGGGCGCTGCAGCGTGGCCTTGTCCACCGGGAACTGGCTGGAGCTGGACAGCAGCACGCCGCCGGCGCGGTGGCGCCAGGCGCC
>JAVBYK010000130.1 GCA_030824095.1 bacterium | reverse complement strand
GCCAAGCAGTTGCAGTGGTTCATCAGTGGCTCCAAGGAGGATGGCCTGCGCCCCAACATGGTGGAAGTGCGCGACGAGGAAACCCGGCGCAAGGTCGACATCTACCAGCTCTACGAGGAACAGTGCCAGCGCGAAGGCGTGGTGGACTTTGGCGAGCTGATGCTGCGCTCCTATGAACTGTTGCGCGACAACGATCCCATCCGCGAACACTACCAGCGCCGCTTTCGCCACATCCTGATCGACGAGTTCCAGGACACCAACAAGCTGCAATACGCCTGGATCAAGATGCTGGCCGGGCAGGGCACCGATGCCAGCCCCGACACCCCCGGCGGCGCCGTGCTGGCGGTTGGCGATGATGACCAGAGCATCTATGCCTTCCGCGGTGCGCGCGTCGGCAACATGGCCGACTTTGTGCGCGAATTTAATGTGCAGCACCAGATCAAGCTGGAGCAGAACTACCGCAGCTACAGCAACATTCTGGACTCGGCCAATGCCCTGATCAGCCACAACAGCAAGCGCCTGGGCAAGAACCTGCGCACCGAACAGGGCGCAGGCGAGCCGGTGCGCGTGTACGAGGCGCCCACCGACTTTGCGGAGGCGCAGTGGATGGTCGACGAGATGAAAAACCTGGTGCGCGACAACGGCCTTGATGCCGGCTACGCACGCAGCGAAATTGCCGTGCTGTACCGTTCCAACGCCCAAAGCCGGGTGATTGAAACCGCGCTGTTCAATGCCGGCCTGCCGTACCGGGTGTATGGCGGCCTGCGCTTCTTCGAGCGCGCCGAAATCAAGCACGCGCTGGCCTACCTGCGCCTGCTGGAGAATCCCAATGACGACACCAGCTTCATGCGGGTGGTGAATTTTCCGGCGCGTGGCATTGGCGCACGCAGCCTGGAGCAGTTGCAGGACGCGGCGCGTGCCACGGGTTGCTCGCTGCACGATGCGGTCAGTGGCCTGAGCGGGCGGGCCGGCGCCGCCATCGCCGGTTTTGTCGCCAAGATCGACGTGCTGCGCGAGCAGACCGCCGGCATGAACCTGCGCGACATCATTGCGCAGACGCTGGACCAAAGCGGCCTCATCGAGCACTACCGGCTGGATCGCGAAGGCGCGGACCGGCTGGAGAATCTGGACGAACTGGTCAACGCCGCCGAAAGCTTTGTGATGCAGGAAGGCTTTGGCCGCGATGCCGCCGCCATGCTGGTGGCCACCGCCGGTCAGAGCCCGGCCAGCCAGGGGCTGGATACCGAGGCTGCTGCTCTGGCCTTGCCCGGTGATGTGATTGGGGACACGGGTGAGACCCTGTCGCCGCTGGTGGCCTTCCTGACCCATGCGGCGCTGGAGGCAGGCGACAACATGGCCGAGGCCGGCCAGGACGCCATCCAGTTGATGACGGTGCACTCCAGCAAGGGGCTGGAGTTTGACGCGGTCTTCATCACCGGCATGGAGGAGGGCTTGTTCCCGCACGAGAACTCATTGAACGACCGGGACGGCCTGGAAGAAGAACGGCGCCTGATGTACGTGGCCATCACCCGCGCGCGCAAGCGCCTGTACCTGAGCCACTCCCAGTCCCGCATGCTGCATGGTCAGACCCGCTTCAACCTCAAGAGCCGTTTCTTTGAGGAGCTGCCAGAGGCCTGCCTGAAGTGGCTGACGCCCAAGCAGCAGAATTTCGGGCGCAACTGGAATCCCGATTCTGCTATTGATTCAGGAGCGAACTATTCAGGTTTCACGAGGGCTGGAGGCTCATTTGGTAAAACAGTGTCCCGCAAGGAAGAGCCCAAGCACGGACTGCGTCTGGGCATGCTGGTGTTCCACGCCAAGTTCGGCGAGGGCACGGTGCTAACGCTGGAAGGCGCTGGCGACGATGCGCGTGCCCAGATCAATTTCCCCCGCCACGGTACCAAGTGGCTGGCGCTCAGCGTGGCCAAGTTGACACCGGTTCCATAGTACGACGGGCGTTAAAAAGCCCGGCGAACCGGGCTTCTTTTGGGGCAGTGGTATGCGACCCGCTTAGCGACCGCTTACCTGGGTGACCTGCAGCAGGCGGGTCACGTCCTTGTCGTTGGGCAAAGCGTAGTCATAGGCGCGGATGATGCGACTGTCTTCGGTGCGCACAAACTTCAGGCTGACATAGGTGAAGTTGGCGGCCGCAGAGTAGGTGCCGACCAGAACCATATTGGCGTTGTGGCTGCGGGCAATGTCCTTGATCTCGCGGGACAGCAGCAGTTCACCGGTTTCTTCACGGATGAACACATCGCCACGCAGTTTCATTTCCTTGACATTGAAGCCGGCCGTTGCCATGTGCGATGCGTATTGCTCGGACAGGGTGCGACCCAGGGGGGCCGTGCGGCGCATGTCGTTGACGTTGACGACAGTAGCCACCAGTACTGGCGTATCGCCCGTGGGGCCACGGTCGAAGTCGGCAACCAGCTTGGTGATGGCGTCCTTGTTCAGGGCCACGAACTTGCTCGCAGCAGCCTCGTCATAAGTGGGGTCCACACGTGTGTTGGCAGGCGCACCGCAACCGGCCAGCAAAGCCGCAGCAGCGGCAATGGAGAGGATCAGTTTGGAGTTCATGGGCCAACCACCTTCATGACTTGGGGAGCCTTGTACTGGAGCAGGGTTGTGTCTGCTTCTTCCACGTAATACACGTCAGTCTTGCGCACCAGGTAGCGTCCGCCGGAGGCGATCGTGGTGGTCAGGATCAGCTCGGTATGCGTGGGGCCACCGGAGCTTTCGCTGGCGATGTAATCGGCGCCAACTGCGGCAGCCAGGCCACCGGCCAGTTTGTCACCATAGGGGGCGGTGCCCAGCCCATAGGCTGCGTACAAACCGGTGGTGATCATGGTGAACCGACCGGGCAGGAAATTGGGGCGTGGGCTGTTATGGCGGACCACCTGGGTCTGGTAGCTGACTTCCAGAGCCTGATCGGGATACTGCTGCACCACACGACCGCTCTTGACCAGGTCCGTGATCAGGAAGTTGTTGAAGGCTTTGTCGAATGCGGTTGCGTTGGTTGGCAGAGCCACATACAGGTTGCCAGAAACGCCCAGCTTGTTCAACGACTCCAGCGTTTGCTTCACGACGTCGTTGGACAGCAGGCCCCAATGGCCGGCGGAGCGAACTTTGGGCTCTACGGTGATGGGGAAGTTAGCGGAAACCGGAATAGGCGACGAGGCACAGCCAGCCAGCACGGCGGCTGTGGCTCCAAGTGCCAATAGCTTCAGGGTTTTGGGAATCAAGGTAGCCCCCTTATCCATAGTGGGTAAAACAAAGACGCCATATTAGTCGCGCCATCAACGTGTTTCATTATCAGGCGATCCGAACCATAAAAACAAGACAAATCAACACCTTCTACCGCTTTTTTCATGTTGTTTGGGGGATTTGTTGTGGCTTTGGCAACACTGGGGCAATCAGCCCCCGTATTCGCGTTCCTGGGCCTTGGTGCCCTTTTTGCCGGTGATCTGCCAGGCAGTGCGCTCACCGATCAGGCGGGCCAGGTATTCCAGTTCTTCATCGGTGTGGTTGATGGCACGAGCTGGCGTCAATGACGAGCGGCCATCGCCCGCGGCCTCGGCCCAGACCGCCTGGTGGTAACTGGATTCGGACACTTCGTGGTCATTGCCGGACGCGAGGTCCACGACACCGTAGCAATTGCAGAAGTAGGACCGGTTGTTCTGGGCTCCGAAAATCTCGGTGTAGACGCCAGTGCCGCGAATGCCTGCGGTGAGGGTGGGCGTGATGATCTGCCGGTTGGTGCCCTTGCCCCAGACGCTGACCACGGCGCCAGTGAGCAGGCGCAGCAGGCTGACCGCGCTCAGGCTGCTACCCCGCTCGACCACCATGGTGGAGTTCTGGCGCAGGTGAAAGGCCGAGTTGCCAATGGCAAAAATCAGGGTGGAGCGCGGGCCGGTCACGATCTCGTCGCCGGTCTGTACCGATTGTTCCGGCCGCAGACGCTGCCCGTTGACCGTGGCATCGCCCACCAGTTCGACGATGTTTCCACGTTCCTGGGCCTGGACGGCACCCAGTCCGCCGACGGCTGTCCAGGCGGCTGCAGCCTGCAGGAAACTGCGTCGCTGAAACCACAGCAGTTCGCTATCGGTTCTGCCTTGCAAAGAGTGCTGTGTCATGCGTCTTCTCCTGAAGTGAATTCAAAACTGTCTAGGAACGTGAAATAGATGGAAGTGAAAAACATGGCCGCCATCAGCATGGCCACAGGGTACAGCAGGGCTGCAACGACCTCGGCAGTACCGAGAATTGCGCCCAGCACGGCCATGATGATGCCAAAAAACAGAAAGGCTCCCATCCATGCCACGCCGTACAGGGTGAATGCCCCCAGGTTGCGCATGCAGGCCACAAAGCTGAAAAACAGACTTTTGGCAGGAGGCACGCCGTGCCAGTGCACCAGTGCCGGAGCGTGCCAGAACAGCAGGGACAAAGGTATGTACAAAATGGATGACACCAGCATGGCAAGCTGGAAATCCCCTTCCTGCAGCATCTCGGCGGTCAGTGGGCCGCCCAGCAGGTACAGGCGCGCGCATTTGCCGCCGTCAATCAGTGCAGAAATACCCAGCACCAGCACAAAGCCCAAGGCGTAGAGCGCGCCCAGCACGAGCATGGCGCGCAACTGCTGGCGTCCGGCACGGAATGCGCTGATCAGGATCAGGGGCATGGGGAATTTCCCGCTGCTCGCTTCGCGGGTGCCAGCCATCAGCCCCAGCGTGGCCCCGGGGAGCAAGGCGAGGGCCAGTGCACTACCCAACACTGGTATCAGGCTGAGAATCGACATCAGGGCCAGAAACATGAAGAACAGGCCCGACAGCGCCAGCGGTTGGCGCAGGAAGGTCTGCATGCCCGACTTGGCCCAGTAGAGGCCCCGCTTGGCCGGGACGATGTGAAGTTTCATGCAGTGAGGTCGGTGGTTGTCAGGGGGTAGAGGATACGCTGACGAAGGACCCGGTGGAAGTGTTCAGGGTCATGGGCCTGCAGCAGGTTGGCTTCGCGTGGCAGATGCAGGTCCCACAGGCGCGACAGCCAGAAACGCAGCGCGCCAGCGCGTGCCATGGCGGGCAGCAGGCTGCGCTCAGCGGCCTGCAAGGGGCGCACGGCGGTGTAGGCGGCCATGAAGGCCCGGGTGCGCTCCGGGTCGGTCGCACCGCTGGCCAGATCGATGCACCAGTCATTCAGGCACACGGCAATGTCAAACAGCCAGGTGTCCACACCGGCGAAGTAAAAGTCGAAGAAACCGGTCAGGACCGGCGGGCCGCCATCGGCCGGTGTCTCAAACATCACGTTGTCGCGGAACAGGTCGGCATGAATGGGGCCGCGCGGCAGCGCACCATAGGCGGGCAGGGCGGATACGTGGTTCTGGTAGGCCAGTTCGCTTTGCAGCAGGGCGGCCTGGTCGGCCGGCACAAAGGGCAGCACCACCGGCACCGTCTTGTTCCACCACTCCAGTCCGCGCAGGTTGGGCTGGCTCATGCTGAAGTCGCGCCCGGCCAGGTGCATGCGGGCCAGCATGGCGCCGACCAGTGCGCAATGCTGCACGGTGGGCGCCAGTTCGCTTTTGCCCCGCAAGCGATTGACCACGGCCGCCGGCTTGCCGTTGAGGGCGTGGACCACATCCCCGTCGCGGTTGGCAGCCGGATCGGGCACCGGCACGCCATGGTGTGCCAGGTGCTTCATCAGGCGCAGGTAGAACGGCAATTGCTCGGCGCTCAGGCGCTCGAACAGCGTCAGGACGTAGGGGGCCTGATCGGTGGTGACAAAGTAGTTGGTGTTTTCAATGCCGCCGGAGCATCCCGCCATCGATTGAAGGGTGCCCAATTCCAGGCCTTGCAAGAAATGTGCGGCTTCGTCAAACGAAACCTCTGTGTAAACCGCCATGTGTCAGTCAGCCCGAATAGTGTGAAGGTGAATTGTAGACAGGCAAAATGCGACGCCGGGCCGCCCCAAGGCGAATGCGCCCCCTTGGGGGGCAGCGACCCGCTCGGCGGTGGAGCGTGGGGGCACAATACTCGGATGACTGACAAGAAAACCCTGCTGCTGGTGGACGGTTCCAGCTACCTGTACCGTGCCTTCTTTGCCGGGGGCGGTGACATGAGCGTCACGCTGCCCGACGGCAGCGTGCAAAAGACCGGCGCCATCCGCATCATGGTCAACATGATGCAGTCCCTGCGCAAGGAGTACCCGGCCGAGTACGTGGCCTGTGTGTTCGACGCCAAGGGCCCGACCTTCCGCGACGCCATCTACCCGGAGTACAAGGCGCACCGCGACCCCATGCCCGACGATCTGCGCAGCCAGATCGCCCCCATCCACGAGGTGGTGCGCCTGCTGGGCTGGCCGGTG
>JAVBYK010000071.1 GCA_030824095.1 bacterium | reverse complement strand
CGTGTTCTGGGCCTGCCACTGCGCCAGCAGCGCATCGGCCTTGGCTGCGCGCCCGGTGGGCAAATCGGTGAAATACCAGCGGTCCAGCATCGGGCTGACCTTGGCCAGCATCGGCCCCAGATCCTTGTCGGCCATGGCGCCAAACACGGCGTGCGTGGTCGGGAAAAAACCCATGGCATCCAGATTGGCCGCCAGCGCCGCCACGGAATGCGGGTTGTGCGCCACATCCAGAACCAGCGTGGGCTGCCCCGGAATGATCTGGAAGCGTCCCGGCAGCTCGACAAAGGCCAGGCCGTTGCGCACCGCCTGGGCGGTGATGGGCAGGCGCTCGCGCAGCGCAGTCAACGCCGCCAAGACGCCGGCCGCGTTGACCAACTGGTTGGCACCGCGCAGCGCCGGATAGGCCAGGCCGCTGTAGCGTCGCCCGCGCCCGGCCCAGCCCCACTGCTGCGGGTCCCCGGCCACATTGAAGTCATGGCCCACACGCCACAGGTCGGCACCCACTTCCAGCGCATGGTCCAGCACGCTTTGCGGCGGCATGGGGTCGCTGACGATGACCGGCTTGCCGGTGCGCATGATGCCGGCCTTCTCCCGGCCAATGGTCTCGCGGTCCGGGCCCAGGATTTCCATGTGGTCCAGATCGATGCTGGTGATGATGGCGCAGTCGGCGTCGATGATGTTGGTGGAATCCAGCCGACCCCCCAGCCCCACCTCCAGAATCACCACGTCCAGACCGCTGCGCATCATGACGTCGAAGATCGCCAACATCGAGAATTCGAAATAGCTGAGCGAGATCACTTCGCCGTTTTGGGTCCTGGCCCTCTCCACCGCTGCAAAGCCCGCTACCAAATCCGTAGCATCCACGGACTGACCCAGGAGGCGCAGGCGTTCCTCGAAGTGCACCAGGTGCGGTGAGGTGAACAGGCCGGTGCGGTAACCCGCCTGTCCCAGGATGGACTCCAGCATGGCGCAGGTGGAGCCCTTGCCGTTGGTGCCGGCCACGGTGATCACCGGGCAGTCAAAGCGGATGGCCATGCGCTGGGCGACGGTGCGCACGCGCTCCAGGCCCATGTCAATGGTGGTGTGGTGCAGGCGCTCGCAGTACGCCAGCCAGTCGTCGAGGGTGTTCAAGGTATCCATAGAGGCGCTGATTGTCGCCGACTGCCCGGCCTCAGGCTTTGCGAGCGCCGCCTCTGGATCAGGTGGATCAGACGTTTTGCTCCGTGTCCCCCGCCCGCTGCGCGGGCTCCTCCTTGACCTGCGCAAAACGCCCAACCCACCTGATCCGCCACCGCTTCAGTGCGCCTGCCAACAGCCACCAGCGTCTAGCGGCGGGGATGGGGTGGGCACCAGAGTGAGGTCAAGGAGGAGGCCGAAGGCCGGGGGACACGAACGGCGGTGCCTACCCCATCTCCGCTGCGGGTTCAAAACCTGTCAACCGGCGAAGCGGTCTGTGGCAGCCAGCAGCTCCGCCAGAATCCCCGGCTCATTGAACGCATGCCCCGCATCATCCACCAGCCGGAAATCCGCCTGCGGCCAGGCCAGGTGCAGATCCCAGGCGGTTTTGGCCGGGGTGGCCACGTCATAGCGGCCCTGCACGATGACGCCGGGAATGCCGGCCAGCTTGTGCGCATCACGGATCAACTGCCCCTCTTCCAGCCAGCCGGCATGCACGAAGTAATGGTTCTCGATGCGGGCAAAGGCCAGGGCGTAATCGTCTTCCTCGTGCTTGGCCTTGTTGGCGGCATCGGGCAGCAGGCGGATGGTCTGGCCCTCCCACACGCTCCAGGCCTTGGCAGCAGCCAGTTGCGCAGAGCGGTCCGTGCCCACCAGCCGCTTGCGGTAGGCGGCCATCATGTCGCCGCGCTCTTCCAGCGGAATGGGTGCCAGATAGTCCTCCCACAGGTCCGGGAACAGCCAGGAGGCGCCCTCCTGGTAGTACCAGAGCAACTCCGCGGTGCGCAGCGTGAAGATGCCACGCACCACCAGCGCCGACACCGCCTGCGGATGGGTCTCAGCGTAGGCCAGCGCCAGCGCGCTGCCCCAGGAGCCGCCAAACACCAGCCAGCGATCCACGTTCAACAGCTTGCGCAGGCGCTCAATGTCGGCCACCAGATGCCAGGTGGTGTTGGCCTCCAGGCTGGCATGGGGCGTGGAGCGGCCGCAGCCGCGCTGGTCGAACAGCAGCACACAGTATTTCTGCGGATCGAACAGGCGGCGGTGGTCGGCCGTGCAGCCGGAGCCCGGCCCGCCGTGCAGGAAGACCGCCGGCTTGCCCTGCGGGTTGCCGCACAGCTCCCAGTACAGCGTGTGCCCCTCGCCGGTGTCCAGCAGACCGGTCTGAAAGGGCTCTATGGGCGGATACAGGGTACGGGCCATGGTGCTCACCGGAAACTCCTTCACTATGAATTTGATAGCTGTCTGCGCCCTATTGACGAGGGCTGAATGCCAATTTGAATCAAAGTTATTATGACAAAATGACCACCATGATTACCCTCTACGGCATCCCCAACTGCGACACCGTCAAGAAGGCCCACACCTGGCTGACGGACCACGGCGTGGACTACGCCTTCCACGATTTCAAGAAACAAGGCGTTCCCACCGACCTGCTGCCCGGCTGGATCGCCTCCGTGGGCCTGGACACGCTGATCAACCGCAGAGGTCCGACCTGGCGCAAGCTCGACGCTGCCACGCAAGCCAGCGTGGTGGACGCCGCGTCCGCCACGGCGGTGATTCTGGCAAGCTCCAGCGTCATCAAGCGTCCGCTGGTGGCGTGGGCCGATGGCGCGGTGACGGTTGGCTTCAGCGACGAGTTGTTCGCGCAGCGCATCAAGCAATCACATCCGGGCTGACCGTGGCCGTGCGGTCAACCACGTGGGTGCGCGCATTCTCCACGTGAATCCACTGGTCGCACAGGGCCAGTGAACTGGGGCGGTGCGCAATCAGCACGATGGTGGTGTTGCGCAGGTGTTTCTGGATGGCCGCGCGGATCAGCGCATCGGTTTCCACGTCCACACTGGCGGTTGCCTCGTCCATCAGGATGATCCGGGCCCTGGACAGCAGCGCGCGCGCCAGACAGATCAGCTGGCGCTGGCCGGCACTGATGTTGCGGCCACCCTCTTCCAGCGGCGTGGCCAGCCCCAGGGGCAGACTTTCCAGAAAGCCCGCCAGTCCAATCTGCGCCAGTGCCGCCGCAATGTCGTCGTCGCTGAAGGTCCCTTCCACATCGATCGACTCCCGCAGCGGCCCGAGAAACAGCACCGGGTCCTGCGGCACATAGGCCATGGCGCGGCGCAGCCGTGACGGCGGCACCTGCGCAATGTCCACCCCATCGATCAGGATCTGGCCGCCACCGACATGCAGCGTGCGCAACAGCGCCAGCAGGATGGTGGACTTGCCGGCACCGGTGCGCCCCAGCAGGGCCACGTGGCTGCGCGGCGCGACATCAAACGTGGCGTCCTGCACGATGACGGGCAGCTCCGGCGCATAGCGCAGGCTGGCACCGCGGAAAGCGATGGCCCCCTGCTGCGGCCAGTCCGCAGGAAGGGTGGCTTCGTCTGAAGGACCTTCTTCCGGCTCCAGCTCGGCCCATTGCTGGCAGCGCTCCCATGGCACCAGCACGGTGGCCAGCGCGAAGAAGTCGCGGCACAGCCGCTCGATACGGGTCAGCAGGCCAAAGGTGAGCGCCAACAGCAGGCCGGCCGCACCCATGCCCAACTCTGGCAGCAGCGCGTGCCCGCCGCCCAGCACCAGCGGAACCAGCAGACACACCATGACCGCGCAGGAAATGACGGTGAGCCGCATCGACAGCCAGAACACCAGATCCCAGCGCCGCAGCTCGGTATTCAGGCTCAGCAGCGTGGCGGTTTCAAACTGGGCCAGCAGATGCCGCTCCCGCCCATACGAGCGCAGCGTGGAGTGGCCGCGCAAGGCGTCGTTGAACAGCGAAAACACCGGCGAGCGGGTGATCGAACCCAGGCGCGCAGTCTCCCGCACCGCTGCGCCGTAGAGCCGGGACACGCGAATCGACACGAAGGTGGCAATCGAAAACGGCACGATGGCCGCAGCGGCCACGCCAAGAATGCCAACCGCCGCCGCCACCGCCGCGCTGACGCCCTGGGTGAAGCGGAAACCCCGGCCCGCCAGCTCCACATCCAGCTGCTGGATGTCCGCCGAGAACCGGTTCAGGATGCGCCCCGACGGCGTGGTCTCAAAGAAGCGCAGCGGCGACTGCATGACGCCGCCCAGCATGCGGTCATGCGCCTTCTGGGCCGTGTGGGCGCAGGCCTTGCGGAACCGGGCCTGGGCCACGTAGCTCACCAGCACCGTCAGCAGCGTGAGTGCCGCAAAGGCCATGAAGAAGACCGTGGGACGCATCGCATCCGCCCCGTCCATGCGCGACATCAGCACCTGCTGCGACATCGGCAGCACACTGGCGGCCAGCATCAGCGCCAGCATCGCCACGGCCCCGGCCGCAGCCCGCCCGGCCCAGTTGCTGTCGCCCAGCGTCAGTAGCAGGTTCTTCCACAGCGAGCCACGCACCCGACCCACGGCCTGCGTCTCGGTCGTGGTGAGCACCTCTTCCTTGCCCGCACTACCTCCGGCGTTGACCCCGAGCTGATGGGCCACCTGGTGCTGGTCGGAGTGGCCTTCGCGCTCAATGCGCAAGAAGTTGGCAAAACGCGGGCTGGCCGCCAGCAGCTCGGCCAGAGTGCCAAACTGCGATGCGCCATTGGCATCCAGAAATAGGATGCGATCGAACCGCTCCAGCTGGGCCAGCCGGTGTGTGACGCAGATGCGCAGGCTGGCCCGCCACTGGCCAAAGACCAGCTCGTCGGCCACCCGCGCCTCGGTGCCCACGTCCAGCGCCGAAAACGGATCGTCTAGGAGGATGACATCGGCCGGGTGCAGGGCGGAGCGCGCCAGCGACAGGCGCTGCCGTTGCCCGCCGGAGAGATTGAGTCCGCGCTCCCCGATCTCGGTATCCAGACCACCGGGCCACTGCGCCACGTCCTGCGACAGGTTGGCCAGCTCCAGCGCGCGGTGCAGGGCTGCGTCCGGCCATTCGTCCCGCTTGCCAAACAGCGTGAGGTTGTCGCGCAGCGTGCCGCTGGCAACAAACGTCTCCTGCGGGCAATAGGCAAAGCGTGGCGTGCTGCCCCAGGTGATGCCGCCCGCGGTGGGGGCATATTCGCCCAGCAGCGTGCGCAACAGCACGGTCTTGCCAGAGCCAATCGGCCCCACGATGGCCAGGCTCTGGCCCGCATCCAGATCAAATGCAATGTCGCGCAGGATGTTCACACCGGGCTGGACCCCAAACGCGAGCTGGCTGACGGTGAGCGCCTTGGCGCCAGCGGGTGCACGCTCTGCGGCTGCGACGGGGGCCGCTGGCTCGTCCGCCAGCTTGAAGTACTCCAGCAAGCGCCGCGCCGAAACTTCGGTCTGCGCCAGCGTGCTCGCCACATCGCTGACCACCATGAACGGAAACTCCAGCCCCTGGAAGATCAGCAGCGTGGGCAGCAGCATGGCCGCGTGCAGCTCCCCGCCCCGCAGAATATGGATGCCATAGGTGAAAGTGGCCACCACCAGACCGGCGCACGAAAACAGCAGCGAGGCCCGGGTTTGCAGCAGCATCACGTCGATCAGGCGGTCCACTTCTGCACTGCGCGTGCGCCGCGCCTTGGCCAGGAACAGCGAAGACCAGCCGGATAGCTTGATCACCTTGATGGCCGAGAGGATTTGCGAGAGCAGGTCCAGCCGCTGGTCGCGCGTGCGCAGCAGTTCGCCCTGGCGCTTGGAGGTCTCGCGCACGATGATCTTGAGCAGCGGCACACTCAGCGCCATGAACGCCAGGCCGGCAATGGCGGTGGAGCCCAGGTAGCGCCACAGCAGGATGGCGGCGATGCCGATGTGCACCACCACCATCAGGCCATCGACCATGCGTTCCACGCAGTGGCTCACAGCCGGCACATCGACCTGCATCAGGTTCTGCATGCTGCCCTGGGGCAGCCCGTGGCGCACACCGGGGGAGAGCCGGAACCACTTGGCTGCAAAGGCCTGCATCAGCGCGCTCTTCTGCAACAGGTGCGCGTGTGCAAACGCCTGCAGGTAGCGCTGGAAACTGACGTTGGTGAGGTAGATGACCAGCGGAAAACACAGCAGGAAGGCCAGGTGGGCCAGCTCCAGGGGTGCTGCCTTGATGGCGTCGAACCGGGTCATGAACTGCTCGATCAGCAGCGCCGGTGCGGCCGTGGCCACCGTGGCAATGGTCATGTAGATGAGCGTGCGCCAGAACTGGGGCCGGGTTGCGCGCATGACGCTGGCCACCAGCGTCCAAGGCCCACCGCCCACATCGAGCTTCAG